>JAFYOZ010000146.1 GCA_017547705.1 Oscillospiraceae bacterium | reverse complement strand
TTGTTTTCAACGTTTTCCCTCATTCTTCCGACAAAGTTAGGCATAATGATCGCATATGTCTGAACGTCGGAAATTTCGCTCTGGCTGCTTTGGGAGGAAGAATCGTTCGGATCTTTTCTGTTTCCCAAACCGAGAATTTCGGTATAACGGAAAACAAAAGCAACAAGTCCAAGAAGGATCGCCATTGCAATAATTGTTGCGATAACTCCACAGGGAAGACGGAGTTTCCTTCTCTCTTTTGTTTCGTGTTCTTCTTCGGGGAAATAATTATCTTCGGCGTTTTTGGTTTCGGTTTCCTGGGCAACGCCGAAAAGTTTGGTGTTGGAACTTGCGGATTCGAGAAGTTCGGCAGTGAAATCATCGATGGAACGGGTTCTGTATTCACTGTTGACGGTCATGGCGTTAAGAATTGCGTCGGAAACTTCGGAAGAAATATTGATGTTGAGTTCTTCCGGGGGGCAAAGATGGTCAACATCTTTGCGGGATTCCGCATCCGCGGGAAGAGTTCCGGTAAGAGATTTATAAAGAACTGCGGCAACGGAATAAACGTCGGTGAAAGGTCCCTGCCAGCATCCGGAAGAATACTGTTCGGGAGCGGAATATCCGGGAGAAAGTTCCGCTTCAACAAGGGAATGTTTGGAATAAAGAGCCGCAGTTCCGAATCCGGAAAGCAAAAGCTGGCCTTTTGCGTTGACCCGGATGCTTTCGGGAGAAATTCCTCTGTGAACAAATCCGTTGCTGTGAAGATAGGTAAGGGTTGTGAAAAGCGGCATAAAAAGTTTTTTTACCTGGGGCCAGGTGAATTCGCCGCCGTTGTGGCTTAAATAATCGCCGTAAGAAATTGTTTTGATATATTTGTAAATAGCATAAACAGTGTTGTTTTCGTGAAAAACATTTATTACCGGCATAAGATGATCTGTATGGCGGAAATTGCGGAGGGAATCAAAAAGATCGTAAAAATCTGCAAGCAAAGTTTTATACTGAGCTTCGTTTCCGGAAAAAGGAACGATTTCTCCGGTAAGGTCGCTTCTTTTTGCAAGTTTTACAGGAACAAATTCCTGAACAAAAACTTTTTCTTCATTTTCTTTGTCAAAACCAATGTATGTAATGCTTTCGCCGTTTCTTCTGATCATTCTGCCGGCGATATATCTTTCGGAAAGAATTGTTCCGACAGGAAGACAGTCTTCATCAGTAAGTTCGTTTTTATCATAGCCGCAGCGGCAGTTTCCGTTTTCATCGAGCACAGACATGCAGCCCATGCAGAGATTGCGTTCTTCTGTAAGCAAAGCAAATACCTCCTTTTAAGAAAAACTTAATATATGTCACGCGTTTTTTGCGTTATTATTTTAATACATATCTATACATAATATATAATATACTATTTTTATTCCTCTTGCAATATTTCGTTTACGATATTTTATAACTTTTCGGAATATTTTAAGAAAAAAAGCGGCGGATTTTCTCCGCCGCTTTTTATTTATTTTGAAAAAATCAGATGAATTTATATTCTCCGTCGCTTTCCATGAAAAGTTTTTTTCCATAGAAGCAGGTAAGAGCTTTTACGTAATATTCAGTATCTTTTGCGCCTGCGGTTTCATAAGAAGAATGCATTGCAAGCTGGGGAAGGCCGATGTCAACGGTGTTGAGAGAGACCTGGGTGTTTGCAATATTTCCGAGAGTGCTTCCGCCGGGCATATCTGCGCGGTTCGTATATCTCTGGAAAGGAACGTTTGCTTCTTCGCATACAAGAGCGAAAATAGCGGCAGAAACCGCGTCGGAAGTATAACGCTGGTTTGCGTTATATTTGATAACAATGCCTTTGTTCATGTAAACAGCGTGGTTTTTGTCC
>JAFYOZ010000023.1 GCA_017547705.1 Oscillospiraceae bacterium | reverse complement strand
TCCGTTATAAAGAACAATGTGTTCGTGCGGAATTTCCGGTTCGATCTCGTTTCCGTTTTCGTCATATTCCGGTTCTTTTCCTTCAAGTTCCGCAGGCTCCGGATAGCTTGTTCCGATTCGGACTCCGTTGGTTCCGTAAAAAACCTCGGTTCCGTCGGAAAGAACCCAGCTCATATAATAAGTTCCGTTTTCAAGCATATTTGCATAGCCTTCGGAAAAGAATATTTCATGTTCTTCCTGTTCGGTTTCTGTTCCTAAAATCTGTGAAATTATAAGTTCGATATCGTTTGGAATAAGCGCGCTTGCTTCATCAAGCCATCCGCTTATTGTTTCTGCCGGAGAGCATCCGGAAAAAGAAACAACCATTACAGCGCAAAGCAAGGCGGCAAGAATTTTTTTTGCCATTTTAATCCTCCGAAAACAAAATTTTGTTGATTTAATAATTGCTTTTTTATTGACGGAAAAAGCAATTAGATTTATACTTATAAAGTGGTGTTTTTGTCATAATGCTTACAAAAGTAATTATAGCTGATTTCTTTGCTTTTGTCACCACTTTTTACATAAACTTAATATTCTTTTCAAAAATATAATTTGGGCAATCAGGGGGAAATATGCAGAAAACAGGTTTTGACAGCGCAAAATATTTCAAAATGCAGTCCGAAAAAATCAAAGAGAGAATCGATCATTTCGGCGGCAAGCTTTATCTTGAATTCGGCGGAAAACTTTTTGACGATTTCCATGCATCAAGAGTGCTTCCGGGTTTTGCTTACGATTCCAAAGTAAAACTTCTTTGCGAAATGAAAGATCAGGCAGAGATCCTTATCGTTATCAACGCCACCGATATTGAAAAAAATAAAGTTCGCGGCGACCTTGGAATTACCTATGACCTTGAAGTAATGCGCCTTATCGACGCTTTCCAGTCCCTTGGACTTTATGTCGGAAGCATTATTATTGCCCAGTATTCCGGCCAGAGAGCCGCAGATGCTTTCCGTAAAAAGCTTGATTCCCTCGGAATCAAGAGCTATATCCATTATCCCATCGAAGGATATCCCATGGATGTCAACTTTGTCGTAAGCGACGAAGGTTTTGGCAAAAACGATTATGTTGAAACAACAAGACCTCTTGTTGTTGTAACTGCACCCGGCCCCGGAAGCGGAAAAATGGCAACCTGCCTTTCCCAGCTTTTCCATGAAAACAAACGCGGAGTCAAAGCCGGTTATGCAAAATTCGAAACCTTCCCCATCTGGAACCTTCCCCTCACCCATCCGGTAAACCTTGCTTATGAAGCAGCCACCGCCGACCTTGATGACGTTAACATGATAGACCACTATCACCTTGCGGCATACGGCGAAATGACTGTCAACTATAACCGCGATATCGAAGTTTTCCCCGTTCTTAACAGAATTTTTGAAACCATCCTCGGCGAAAGCCCCTATAAATCCCCGACCGATATGGGCGTTAACATGGTAGGAAACTGCATCTGCGACGATGAAGCCGTTTGCGAAGCCGCAAAACAGGAGATCATCCGCCGTTTCTATGAAGCAGCCTGCGAATATCGCCAGGGAAGATCCGACGAAAACCCCATGCTTCGTATCGAGCTCCTTATGGAACGTCTCGGAATCGGCGTTGAGGACAGACCGGTTGTTGCCGCTGCCCTTGATAAAGCAGAAGAAACCGATTTGCCCGCAACCGCCATTGAACTCAAAAACGGAAAAATAATCGTTGGAAAAACAAGTTCCCTTCTCGGTTCTTCCGCCGCAATGCTTCTTAACGCACTTAAAGAAATTGCCGGAATCGACGATGAGATAGATATAATCGATCCTCTCGTAATGAACCCGGTTGAAGCACTTAAAAAGAAGCATCTCGGTCACAACAACGCAAGGCTCCATCTTGACGAAGTTCTTCTTGCCCTTGCAGTAAGCGCACCAAAAAACCCCGACGCAGCAAAAGCTTTGGCTTGCCTTGATGAACTTCGCGGATGCGAATGCCATTCCACCGTAATTCTTTCCCAGGTTGATACCCTTACCTTCAAAAAACTCGGTCTCAACCTTACCTGCGAACCGAAATACCGCAACAAAAAACTTTACCACGCTTAAAAAGGAGGCTTTTTTATGAAATTC
>JAFYOZ010000145.1 GCA_017547705.1 Oscillospiraceae bacterium | reverse complement strand
ATGACCGAGAGCGCGTTTGCTGCCTTTTTTGGTGCGATAGGTGAAAACATTGATTTTCTTGCCTTTGCCGTTTTTAACGACTTCTGCGACAACTTTTGCGCCTTCAACATAGGGAGCACCTACTTTGAGGGATTCGCCGCCGAGAACAAGAACCTTATCAAGGGTGATTTCTTCGCCTTCGTTGGCTTCGAGTTTTTCGACATAGAGAGTATCGTTAAGTTCTACACGATACTGTTTACCGCCGGTTTCGATTACTGCGTACATGATATTCCTTCTTTTCAATAGACTCGCTGACTTGAGGCGGCATCCTTAAAAAAGGACGCACTTTTAGAGCCTTTTGCATGCGGCATCAAATATTATATCAGCAGAAACAACAAATGTCAAGTAGCAAATATGTAAATTTTGCCTTATTTATGCGATTTTTTTAATCTGTAGAGTTAGTTTAGACTAATGGTCTGCCCCGGTTTTCAGAAAAAACAAACCCCGGGCAAAAATGTCCGGGGTTATGGCTGTTTTTTCAGTTTGAATCAAAAGTTTCTTTAAAACCTTCGCCGATTACGTTGCTTGCGGGAGCAACCATGATGAATGCGGCATGGTCAACTTCGAGAACGATTTTTTTGAATTTTGAGAACTGGCGGCTTGGCATTGCGCACATGATAACGAGTTTTTTATCGCGCTGATATCCGCCTTCGCCGTTAAGATAGGTTACACCGCGGTCGGTTTCATCCATAACACGCTGGGCAACCTCGATGGGATGCTCGGTTACTACATAGGCGATACGGGTTTCGTTAAAGCCATAGAGAACACCGTCCATAGCACGTTCGGTAACATATACGGAAACGAGAGCATAAAGGGCAGCTTCGAGCGTTCCGTAATAGACGGCGGCAACGGTTACGATTACGAAGTCTATTGCGAGGAGGATTTTTCCGAGGGGGATATGCTGGAAATATTTGAGCAAAACACGTCCGAGGATATCCGTACCGCCGGTTGTTGAACCGCGAAGGAAAATTATTCCCATACCGACACCGATGGCAGCGCCGCCGAAAATTGCAGCAACGAGGACGTTATTCACATAAACCGGAAAAAAAGCTTCGGTTATATTTGTGATTACGGAAAGGATAAAAAGGGTTCTGAAGGTGTTTATGGTAAAACGCTTTCCAAGGACGATGAGCCCGAGGATTACAAGAGGGATATTGAGCAGGAAAGTAAGGGTACCCATCTGTGCTCCGGTTATGGAATGGAGCATGGTTGCAATACCTGTAACACCGCCGGGGGCAATATTATTCGGAGTTGTAAAGATGTTGACTCCTATTGCGAAGATAAAGGAACCGACTGCGTCGATGCCGATATCTTTTAAAAGATTTATTATTTTTTCGCTTTTCAATTATTTACCTCCTTTTTGGAATGAGCAAGAATCATTTCAAAAAGTTCTTTTATTCTTTCGTTTTTGCCCTCAAGATAGAGCCAGCCGAAGAGAGCTTCAACTCCGGTTGCTTTTCTGTATTCGATGGCATTTGCACCTTTTGGAATATGGGTTGCGCTTGCGTTTCTTCCTCTATGGAGGATTCCGCATTCTTCTTCGGTGATAATAGGTTCGAGGAAATCGAAAACATCTGCCTGGAAGCTTGCTCTTACCATTTCCACAGCCATTTTATGGAGTTTTCCAACCTGGAGAGAGCCGTGCTCAAGAAGGTGCTCGCGCACCATGATTTCATAAACTGCGTCACCTATGAACGCAAGAGAGAGTCCATTAAGGGCATTACCGCCAATTTTCTTTTCTGAAATATCGAGCAAAAACAAAACGCCGCCTTTCATAAATATAACATTATTTTACCATTTGAGCAGGATTTTATCAACATGAATATTTATTCGGAAAAAAACGGAAAAATATAAACGGAATATTGAAATAAAAAGGGGAAAAATATTGTTGGGAAGTGATTCCCGAAAAGTTTTGTTTTATGAATGGAGAAAAGAACAATGGCTGAAAATTACGCAAGAGAAAACAATAAAGCAAGCGGAAAAAGCTGTAAAAACTGCAGAAATTCTTCCGGAGAAAACGGAATGAACTGCAAAACTCCCATGAGCAAACAGAACGCAGCACAGAGAAAAACAGAAGACTGTGACCGATAAAAAATTCCGGAAGCGTTGCTTCCGGAATTTTTTTCTTTCTTTCAGCATAGTTTATCATATAGAAAGGGGAGAAAAATATGCAGAAAAACGAACCGCAAGAGAAAAAAAGACATGATATTTTTATTGAGGGCAGAAAAATCCTTAAGGCAACGGGAGTTTCTGATGTTGAAGGGTTTGATGAAACAAAAGTTTATGCCATGCTTGAGGGAACTGCTTTTACTGTTGGGGGAAAGGGGCTTAAGGTTATAAGTTTTTCTTCGGAAACGGGGGATTTGAGAATCGAGGGAGAGATAGATTCCATAAATTATACCGCAGCTCTTTCGAGAAAAGCAGGAATTTTTTCGAGGATATTCAGATGATTTATACGAGCGATATAATCGGTGATCAATGGAAGATTTTTATGGAAGCGCTTGCGGTTGGGTTTGTTCTTGGGGGATGTTATGATGTATTCAGAATAATCCGAACGGCTTTTAAATTCGGGAGAAAGCTTTTTATCGTAAGCGATTTTGTCTTTTGCCTTTGGGCAGGATTTTTAAGTTTTTCGTTTTTGCTGAACAGGAATTTTGGAATTTTAAGGGGATACATATTTCTTGGGGAGGGCATCGGATTTTTGTGCTGGTATTTTTCAATCGGCAGACTTGCTTTGCCCATTGGAAAGATTATACGGAGAATTATTGCGCCTTTTATAAAAATATTCCGAAAAATCATAGAAAAAGCGGAAAAACAGCTTAATACAAGGAAAATATTTATTATAAAAGCAGTGGATAAACGAAAAAGCCTATTGAAAAGGACTGTGAGTATGGTATATAATATATTATGTCTAAATGTATCAAAGGCTTTTTCTGATTGTGGAGAAAATGCCGGAAAGGAGCACGGAATTTTTGAAAGCGACGGAGCAGAAAAAAACAAAGAAAACAAATTTTCTGAAGATTGCAGCCATTGCATTCGGAATATATATTCTGATTTCCCTGATTTCGACTCAGGCGAGCATAAATAATAAACAGTCCGAACTTGATGAACTGCGTCAGAAATATACGGAAAGCCTTATCAGAAACGAAGAGCTCCAAAAAACACTTGACAGTTACGGAACAGATGAGTTCATCGAGGAGCAGGCAAGAGATAAACTTGGCTATGCATATCCGGATGAACATTTTTACATTGACGTTTCCGGAACTGATTGAGCATCATTTTTGAGGGGGATAATTTCTAAAAGATGGACGTTGAAGTAGGAGCAATCGTCGAAGGCAAAGTATCCGGAATTACCAATTTTGGCGTTTTTGTTGATATTGGTGAGGGAACCGGTATGGTACATATTTCTGAAGTTGCAAGAAACTATGTTAAAGACCTTAAAGAATATGTAAAAATGGGACAGGCTGTTATGGTTAAAGTTCTTTCCATCAGCCCGGAAGGAAAAATCAGCCTTTCCATGAAACAGGCAGAAGAACCTTCTTCCAGAGAAGAACGCAGAGCACCGAGAAGAGAAAAGGCACAGGTTTCCCGCGGGGCAGATTCTTTTGAATTCCGCCCGAAGCAGCAGGAAAGCCTTTCTTTCGAGGATATGCTCAATAAATTTAAACAGACCAGCGACGAAAAACTCAGCGGCATGAAGAAAACAGACGGAAACAGAAGAACCGCCCAGAACCGCCGCAAACCACAGTAAAATTTATTAAAAAGGCGGGAGTTTTCTCCCGCCATACTTTTAGAGGAAAACAAGAGGGGTAAAAAATGCTTCTTTATAATGCAGATATATTTACCGCGTGTTCCGGAACTATTAAAAACGGATATGTTCTTATCAAGAACGGAAAAATCATAGACGTCGGGCCAATGGCTTTTTGTCCGAAGGACAGCGAAAGCTATGATCTTTCCGGTCTTACCGTATATCCGGGTTTTATTGATGCACACTGCCATCTCGGTATGTGGGAAGACGGACTTAGCTTTGAAGGCGATGACGGAAACGAGGATACGGATCCGGCAACGCCACATCTTCGTGCTGTTGATGCAGTAAACCCCGGGGATTACTGTTTTAAAGAAGCGGTTATGGCAGGCGTTACTGCTGTTGTTACCGGCCCGGGAAGTGCAAACCCCGTTGCGGGACAGATGGTTGCCATGAAAACCTATGGCGACAGGGTTGATGATATGATAATCAAAGAGCCTGCAGCCATGAAATTTGCTCTTGGAGAGAACCCGAAGAACACCTATCACGGAAAGGACGAATCTCCGGCAACAAGAATGGCCACGGCGGCAATTATCCGCGAACAGCTTAAAAAAGCACAGAGATATCAAAGAGATTTGCTTGCAGCTGAAGAGGATGAGGATGTGGATGAACCGGAAATCGACGTTAAGAGCGAGGCTCTTGTTCTTGCTGTTGACGGAAGCATCCAGTCCCATTTTCATGCTCACCGTTCCGACGATATTTTTACCGCTATCCGTCTTTCTAAAGAATACGGACTTGACCTCGTTCTTATCCACTGCACAGAGGGATATATGAATGCGGATAAAATTGCGGCGGAAAAAATCCCGGCTGTTGTTGGTCCGCTTATCTGTACCAGATCGAAGCCGGAACTTTCTAACGAAAGGGACGAAAACGCAGCAGTTCTCAGAAAAGCAGGGGTAGAGGTTGCAATCTGTACCGACCATCCGGAAGTTCCGATTCAGTACCTTGCTCTTTCTGCAGGAATTGCTGTAAGAGCGGGCATGGATCATGATGATGCGATAAAAGCTATCACAAGCGTTCCGGCGAAGATTCTTGGGCTTTCTGATAGAATAGGTTCAATCGCTCCCGGAAGAGATGCGGATATCGCTGTATTTAAAGGCGACCCGCTTTCTGTATATGAAATGCCGGTTTGGGTTATAACCGGAGGAAAAATCGCAAAAAGACCTTGATTATATAAAAAGAATCCCTTTTCCGATACGGAAAAGGGATTCTTTTATTACACAACATTAATATTTTATCATTAATATAAAGAAAGGTCAATAATTCGGGATAAATTTCTCCGAATAGCATAATAATAAGTTAATATTTCCGTAAAAATAAACAGTAGAAACGGGAATTTTCAGGTGGTATAATTAAGTTACAGAAGGAAGCAAAAACTTCCCGAAGTGTAATCAAAAAGGGGGTATTTTAATGAATATCAGCATCATTTCTAAAAACACTTCCGTTCGTGATTCTTTCCGTGAACGCTGTGAGAAAAAATTTGCAAAGCTCGACAGGTTCTTTGGAGAAGACGCAAAAGCAACCATAACCGTTACCAACCAGAACGGCAGAGAAACGGTTGAGGCTACCATCACCGCCAACGGAATGTTCTTCAGAGCAGAAAAAACCACCTCCGACAGACTTGATTCCCTTGAAGCAGTTGTAGATGTTCTTACCAAACAGATCACCCGCAACAAAAAGAAACTTGAACACAAATTCCGCGGAGAAAAATTCTCCGAACTGGCAGTGGATTTTTATGAAGAGCCGGCAGAAGATTTTGGCATCGTAAAAACAAAACAGTTCAGAGTTAACCCCATGGACGTTCAGGAAGCAATTCTTCAGATGAACCTTTTGGGACATAATTTCTTTATGTTCCGCAACACCGAAACAGGGGAAATCAACGTTGTCTATAAACGGAACGACGGCAAATACGGTGTTCTTGAACCCATTGATTAAGCGTTAAAAAGGCTCCCGCATGGCCTTTTTTGAATAAATGTAAGCGCAGAATAAACCACGACGGAACAAAAAATCCCGTGTTCTTATGAACACGGGATTTTTTTATTCGGAAAGATTATATTTTTCTGAAATGCTGTTTTTCTTTTTGGTAAGAAGAATTTCCGCTGCTTCGCAAAAGCCTTCTCCGCCGTTATAAGAGGCGATATAGGTTGGAAGGTCGTTCATATAATCAGCATATTTCATAAGGTTTGCAACGCCGCAGGCAGTTGGAAAATAGGAGAACATCTCCTCATCGTTGGCGGCATCGCCAAAATATATCACGCAGTCCTTCGGATTTTCGACCCCATAGTGTTCCTTGAGGTAAAGAAGGCTCATGGGAAGTTTATCGTAATCGCCGAACCAGGTGTTTACATGGATGGAGCTGATGTTGCCCTTTGCACCGATGGATTTTACTGCTTCGAGCACTTCTTTTGCTTCTTCAAAGGTGAGTTTATCGTCTTCGTCTTCCGCATAGTTAAAGGCGAAGTCATTAAAACGGCTGTACTGGTCGATACTTACTTTTATTTTTGGGTTCTTGTTAAGAGCGGTTTCGCGGATTTTTTTATGGACGGAATATCTGTCCGCAGGAACGGAAGGATGAATGAACTCTTTTCTGGAGCCGTTTTCGAGATAATATACGACGCTTCCGCTTTCGACGATTATGGCATCGACTGGCCAATCGGTTATGGCAACGGATGCCCAACCGGCGGTTCTTCCGGTTACGGGAATGAGAACATAGCCGGCTTCTTTAAGCTTCCAGAGCATTTCGTATGTTTTCGGAGCTATGTGGCCGTTTTCATCGGTTAAAGTTCCGTCGATATCAGTGAGGATGTATTTTATTTTAATGGCTTCTTCTGTTGTGATTTGGTTTATATTCTTCAAGGGAAATATCTCCTTATAAAATGGCATATAGATTATATTAACCTTATATTTTTATCAAGTCAATAGAAAAAAATATTTTTTCGGAGGCGGTTTATTGAATAAAATTTTTGGGGTTATAAGGCTTCGAAGCCTTATTTTTCCTATGGTGATAATTTTGAGCACGGCTCTGTTTCTTCCGGTGCTCAAAGCGGAAAAAGCTGATGCTAATGCGGAAAAAACGGTTTATTTTACCTTTGATGACGGCCCTTCGGAAGTGACGGAGGAGATTCTTGATGTACTTAAAGAAGAGGGAATAAAAGCGACTTTTTTTGTAATTGGGCCAACGGGAGAAAAAACTGATGAGAGGATATACAGGATTTATTCGGAAGGGCATACCATCGGTCTTCATACCATGAGCCACGATTATGATAAAATTTATTCTTCCGCAGAAGAATTTATGGCGGATATTTTTTATGAAAGGGAATGGATATATTCCGTTACCGGGGAGGAATGTGATATTTTTCGTTTTCCCGGAGGAAGCATGAATTCCACCGTTGACGAATGGCTTATTGATGAAATCAAATCAAAAAGCGAGGAGGAGGGACTTATCTGGTACGACTGGAACGCTGACGCAAAAGACAGTCTTGGAACGCTTCTTTCTCCGGAGGAAATCGTGGAAAATGTTTTAAGTTCGGAAGCTGTTGGATGCGGCGATGTTATCGTTCTTATGCACGACAGCAGCACGAGAACAACAGCGGCAACGGCTTTAAAGATGCTTATTGACGAATTTAAAGCTCTTGGATATTCTTTTGGAAAGCTTGGGGAATAAAAAAACACCCTGCCGTTTGGCAGGGTGCAATTTTTTCGATTATCGGCTTCCCGTTTTCGATTAGTCGGAAACGTAGGGAAGGAAAGCAAGATGACGTGCGCGTTTGATAGCGGTAGTCAACTGACGCTGATGGCGTGCGCAAGTTCCGGTTACTCTTCTGGGAATGATTTTGCCTCTCTCGGAGAGGAATCTTCTGAGACGGGGAACGTCTTTGTAATCGATTTCAGCGATTTTATCTACGCAGAATGCGCAAACTCTTTTGCGGCTTCTGCGGTTGCGATTCATGGGTCTTTCAGATCTTTCCACGATAATATCCTCCTTATAGATTTTCAGTAATACAAGATTGAGCTTCGCACTTTTTTAGAAAGGGAGATCCTCATCATCGATAACGGTGAAGTCATCAGCGGAACCTGCGGAATAAATAACAGGAGCCGGTTCAGCAATGGGCGGAGCAAACTCGTTTCTTTCGCTATGGAAAGAAGGAGCGCCGGCATCTTTGCTTCTGGGAACGAATTCGACGTTATCTGCAACAATCTCTACGGATTTGCGTTTCTGTCCGGCTTTATCCTCCCAGACTCTGGTCTGGATGGAGCCTTCGATAACGATGGGGGAACCTTTCTGGAAGTATTTGCAGACGAACTCGGCGGTGTTTCTCCATGCGACGATGTCGATCCAGTCGGTCTGACGGTCGGTACCTTTAGAAAAAGGTCTGTCAACGGCGATGGTGAAGCTTGTTACGGCGATTCCGCTGCCGGTCTGTCTAAGTTCAGGGTCGGCGGCAAGTCTGCCAATAAGGGTCGCTTTGTTCATAGGGATTCCTCCTTATTCTGCTTTTGCAACGATCAGGGAACGGATAAGACCGTCGGTGATGTTGTAGTGACGATCGAGCTCTGCCGGGAAGGAAGGAGCGCTGGTGAAGTTTACAAGCACATAATAACCTTCGGTCTCGTAGTTAATGGGATAAGCAAGTCTCTTTTTTCCCCATTCTTCAACACTGTCAACGGTTGCGTTTTCAGAGATAAGAGTGGTGAATTTTTCAACGAGAGCAGGGATTGCTTCCTCATTCTTGCAGCTGAAAACCATAACGGTTTCGTAGCTCTGGGAAAGTTTTGCCATCTTTGATACACCTCCTTTTGGACTTTGGCCCCGTCAAGCGGAGCAAGGATGTTAGCTTTAGTCATAAAGCAACATTGTTTATTATAACAGCCACAAAGCGGCTTGTCAACAGGAAAAAACGCGATTTTTAAAGAAAATTTGTCATATCCGGCATTATGAAAAATTCGGATGTTACAATAAAGCCTGCAAGGACAAAACTTGAAAGAAGAACGAGGCAAAGAAGGATTATCGGGAGGATAATGCTTGTTCCGCCTTTTTTGCGGAAGAAGTTTGCGATAGCGTCTTCTTTTTCATGGGCAAGGTTTGTTCTTGCAATTTTAACCTTGTTTATAACCCTTGCAAAATAAAGTCGGTTGAAGAACATCATAAGGGCGATTCTGATGGCCCAGATAAATGCGCTTCCGATGAGGGAGAAAATTGCAAGTTCCTGCTGATGGGGAATCTCCCAGATAATCTGGGAAAGGAGACCCATATCAACATACTGCTGCTGGATTGTTACAAGGTCAAGAAGAAAAGTCGGGATGCTGAGAATCATTGTTGCGACAAAAACAGCGATTCCGAGGCCGTACATTTTTCTATAGAAAAGATAAAAATAGGAGAAAAAGAAAGCAGAAAAGTTTGTATCGAACTTTGCACCTTTTGTAAATGCGGCAAAACGGGGAAGAAAATATCCGATATTGCTGCGAACAAAAATTGCTGCTTCTTTCGGAGAGATTCCGTTGAGGTCGCCTTCGAAAGAAGCGGTTATAATGCGTTCTCTTTCGCGCTGGAATTCTTCTTTTGAGCTGTTGCGGATAAGATTTTCCCTCTTTTCAAAAGGTGCTCCGCAGCTTTGGCAATAATGGCAGGATGAGGGATTTTCTGTTCCGCAATGGGGGCAGGAAATGTTTTCGGCGGATTCTGCATCCGGTTTTTTGTGGACATGAACAGCGGAAAGGGAAGATTTCCATTCATAATTTTCGCTGTGTTTTTCTTCGTTTGCGCATGCGGAATGTTCTTTGTAACATTCTCTGTGATGAGGAGTTCCGCATTCGGGACAAACGACTATGTCGTCGCCTGCTGCAAAGTTTTTATTGCAATAGGGACAGGGATTTCCGAGAAAGTTTTGCATTGTATTGAGATCCTTTCGTCAAAAAAGCATAAATTTCTTTATTATATTATAGGATTTTCCAAAAGGAAAATCAAACTTTTTTATGAAAATTAATAAAATGTTTTATATTTTGGGCGGATTAATAAACACGAATGGCTTGCTCCTGCCTTCTTGCTTCTTGGCGAAAGAAGACAAAGAATTAAGCCCCTCAAAAGAGGGGCTTATGCATCAAAATAATCGCCTTATAAATCCATTTCTTCACCAAGTTCTACTTTTAGATAAAGAACCAAATCGTCAAAACATTTTAAATTATCTGCATTTCCACAACGCATAATAAATTCATTATCTGAAATGGTTTCCAAAATAAAAAGCTTACCGATTGTTTCACAATATAAATTATTGTTTTCTGTGTGATTGTCAGAATCATAGCCATTATCTATAGCTACATTTCCTTTTTTTATTTTAATATTTATCACATATTCTTTTTCTGGTTGAGAATCACTCCAGAACTTAAACATTCCTTTTGTTTCCCAAAATATCAAGTTTTTCCATTTTGATTTGCTCAGATGTACTTTTTCTCCATTTACAAAAACATCACCTGAAAAACCCGGAAGTAAATATATCCCAAAAGCTTCTTGAAAAACAGAATTTGAAACAATCGGTCTAATAGTGAAAGTTATTTCTTTATAATTTTCATACCTCACATAAAAAAGAGGATTCGACGGCAATTCAAGGTTACTATTTTCTACAGATTTATATAAAATCATTAAATAATATCTCCATAGTTATTTATATAAAGTGTATCCATGGTTATGCTTTTCTGCGTGCTTCTACGGAGTTAACGGTTCCGAGTAGATAGTATAATGCAAATCATCAAACATATTCCCAACTATATAATATTTTAGAAAATTTATAGTATGTAATGCGGATTTTTCTATTCTTTTCTGGGCACCCAATAGAAAGGATCTTTTCTTTTGACTCGGAAAATGGAACTAATAATTCAGTTTTTTTATTATGTGAATCATAAAAAGTCCATAGACAACTATATTTATTTCTAAAAAATTCGTATTCATCAAATTTACTTTGTTTTGAAAAATAAACTTCTTCATATTTTTTTTCAAAAAACAAATCAAACGGAAACACAAGCAATCTCTTGCAAAGGAGCCCCCAACATAGTATTGTTAAGCTTTCTAAAATAAGAGAAAAGATAGCTAAGTGACCAACAATTATATTAAAACATATTGCAATAATAATTCCACACAACAGAAAAAGGATTTGATCCCAAAGATACAATTTAATTTTCATAGAAAAACCTCGTACAAGAGTAAACAAAGGAGATGTTTTTTATCATAATGCTCACCGCAGTAACAGAACAAAGTATATTATCATTATGTACCATTTTGCCGGATTTTTCAAGAGTGAAACCGGTTCGCACTGTTTCTATTTTATATCAACGTTTAATTCTTTCCAATAGGATTATATTAAAACTGTTTATTGACTATTGAACATCGATAATATATAATATAATGTTGTATTATGTAAACTGTGCCCGAAAGGGTTTATCTTATACGGAGGAACAAAAATGCTTGAATTTGAAGAACTTAAACTCAGACTTGTTGCCCTTGAACCTCAGATTGAAGACCTTAAAGATGCTCTCGGTCTTGAACAGTGCAAAGCGGAAGTAAGAAGACTTGAAGCACAGCAGGCTGACCCGGATTTTTGGAACGACGTTGAAACTTCCACAAAAGTTCAGCGCAAGCTTAGCCAGCTTAACGGAAAAATCAATTCCCATAAAGACCTTGAAACCCGTTATGAAGACGCCATGACCCTTATCGAAATCGCTGTTGAAGAGAACGATCCTTCTCTTTATGACGAGGCTCTTCCGGAGGTTGACAGACTTGAAGCTGATATTGAAGAGATGAAGCTTACAACTCTTCTTACCGGTGAATATGATGATAATAACGCAATTATCACCTTCCATGCAGGTGCAGGCGGCACCGAGGCACAGGATTGGTGCCAGATGCTTTACCGCATGTACACCAACTGGGCAAACAAACACGATTTTAAATATACCCTTGTTGACTGGCTCGACGGCGATGAAGCAGGTGTTAAATCCGCAACCATCATCGTTGAAGGCCCCAACGCATACGGATTCCTTAAATCCGAAAACGGCGTTCACCGTCTTGTAAGGGTTTCTCCTTTCGATGCTTCCGGCAGAAGACAGACCTCTTTTGCATCTCTTGAAGTAATGCCCGAAATTGAGGACGACAAATCCATCGAAATCAAAGAGGACGATATCAAGATGGAAGTTTACCGCGCATCCGGTGCAGGTGGTCAGAAGGTTAACAAAACCTCCTCTGCAGTTCGTCTTATCCATATCCCCACCGGTATCACCGTTTGTTCCCAGATCGAGCGTTCTCAGTATCAGAACCGCGAGGTTTGTATGAACATGCTCCGTTCCAAACTTGTTGAAATCAAAGAACGCGAACACCTTGAAAAAATCGAGGATATCAAGGGCGTACAGAAAGAAATTACCTGGGGAAGCCAGATCCGTTCTTATGTTTTCATGCCCTATACCATGGTTAAAGACCACAGAACAAGCTTTGAGACCGGTAACGTTCAGGCTGTTATGGACGGCGAAATTGATGGATTCATCAACGCATATCTTAAACAGATGAGCAAAGGCCAGTTTGAAGGCGACGATTCCGATATGGCATAATAAAAATTACAGCGGGAGGAAATCTCCCGCTGTTTCTTATAGGTGATTTTATGATTAAAGCTGTTTTTATAGATATTGACGGAACACTTTTGGATTTTGAAGCATGTGTTGAAGAATCCATGCGCCTTGGGCTTATTGAAAGAGGAATTGATTATAAGCCGGAGATGCTGGATACTTTTCACAGCATAAACGACGGACTTTGGAGAGATCTTGAAAAGGGAAAACTTACTTTTGAAAGATTGCTCGAAATTCGCTGGAAAACGGTTTTTGAGGCTCTTGGAATTGAACTCGACGGTCCGGAATTTGAAAGATATTTCCGCGCAAGATTGCACGAAAGTGCAATTCCGATGGAAGGTTCTTATGATACGCTTAAATATCTTTCCGGAAAATACCGCCTTTTTGCTGCGAGCAACGGCCCTCATGAGCAGCAGGTTAAACGCATGGAAAAGGCAGGGATGAAAGAATTTTTTGAAGAGATTTTCACCTCCGGAAAAATCGGAGCAGAAAAACCTTCGGCGGATTTCTTTGAATACTGCTTTAACAGCGCAGGGGAGATAAAACCGGAAGAAAGTGTTATGCTTGGTGATTCTCTTACCTCGGATATGAGAGGCGGAGCTGATTTTGGAATGGAGACCATCTGGCTCAACCTTAAAAATGAGGAAAAACCGGAATGGGTGGATTTTGAGATAAAATCTCTTGTTGAAGTGAAAAATATACTTTAATGAATCCCTCCGTCATTTCCTGCGGAAATGCCACCTCCCTTTAGGCAAGGGAGGCTTGATAGGAATAAACACAAAACCGCCCCTGCTCAATCGAGCAGGGGCGGTTTTGCTTTAATTAAAGAATTTTTTCATAAGCAACTCTGGGGTCGCCGTTTTCAAGATGGATGATGCCGCATTTTTTATAGCCGCATTTTTCGAGAAGCTTCTGCATTCCGATGTTTGCTTCGTGGGTATCAACGCGGATTGCGGGGATTTTTTTGACTTCGCAGATTTTGTCTGCAAGACCGATAAGGGCGGTTCCCATTCCCATTCCGTGCCAGTCGGGGTTGATTCCGAAGCGGTGAACAACGAGATAGTTTTCTCCGTCGGTGAGCCATTCGCCTTCGATTTCGGAATAGGTGGGCTCTTTTTCGCAAAGGAAGGAGCCGAATCCAACAAGAACCTCGCCCATATACATTACATAGAGAGCTTTTTTATCAACGTCGCCGGAGAAAATTTCTCTTGAGGGATAATCCTCGCCCCACTGGTCGATATTGTTGGGGGCAAAATATTCATTTTTGATGCGGCGTACACAGCCCATTACGGAGGGAACATCGGGTTTTGATGCGGGACGAACTTTCATTTTTGGTTACTTCCTTTCAACGGTTTTTAAGAAAACGTATATCTTCGCCTACAAAAAAGAGTTTTCGGTATTCGCCGAGGATTCTGCTGGCGATTCTTTCGCTGTAACGGTCGGCAAGTTCCTTGCCGGAAAGGTTTGTGCTGATAATGGTCGGGCGGTTTTCATAAAGACGCTCGTTAATAAGATTTCCGATTGCGGAAACGGAGAAAGAGTTCTGGAATTCCGCACCCAGGTCATCGATTATCAAAAGGTCACATTCGCTGTATTTTTTCTGGAAAACATCGCTTGCAGAGCCGGAAAAACGCTCTCTTTCGAGGTTGGAAACCATCTTCTGTGCGGGGGCATATACGACGCCGAAGCCTTTATCTGCAACAATTTTTGCGATTGACAGAGAGAGATGGGTTTTTCCAAGTCCGGTTTTGCCGATCATCACGATGCTCGCGGAATTTTCTGTAAAAGTTTTTGCATAAGTTACACAAAAATTGTAATAATTATTCATCTTTCTGCGGGGGTTGGTGCCGTCTTCGGCGCCGTTATCCGCATAGTATGAAAGGTCGAAATTTTCGAATGAGCATCCGCTTGCGCCGGAACTTTTAGAGAGTTCCTTCTGTGCTTCTGCCTTACAGATTTCTTTATAGCATGAGCACAGAATACCGTTTTTGCGGCCAAGGTCGCCGCAATTCTTACAGGTGTACTGGGGTTCGAGGTAATCTTCGGGAAGATTGTTTTCCAGGAGGAGGGAGGCTTTTTTTTGGCGGATTTTCTCGTTTTCCGCCTTCATTTCCTCAAGAGCACAGTCGAGGTTTTTTCCTCCGCGAAGAATGAGCACAGAAAGCGCGGCCATGTTTTTACAAAGGTCGGAATCAAGCTGTTTTATCTCCGGGATTTTGGCATAAACATCGGCTTTTTTAAGGCTTAAAAGGCGTTCTGCGGCTGTGCGGCGTTCTTCTAAAACGCGCTTTGCTGCAGCATAAACATCAACGGAATAGGCCATATTTTTGCGCCACCCTTTCTGAAGATTCTTATATAAAAAATAAATACATTTTAATATGGTGCTCGGGATGCTCAGATTACGGAATCTTCGAGCATCATTCTGCGTTCAAGCTCGTCCAAATCGAAGGAAGGCTTTTCTGCTTCCGCTTTCGGTTTGTTTTCTGCGACGGCTTCTGCAGGAGTTTTAAGTCCTTTCTGATGCCAGCTGAGCAGGAGTTTGTTTATGTATGGGAAAGAAAGTTTTGCTGTTTTTTCGATGCATTTTTCGTATGCAAAATGTATAAGTTCCGGAGAAATATGATAAAGACGCCAGCTTTCGCAGAACTCTTTTTCCTTGGTAACAAGGCTTCTTCCGTAAATTTCGAGAGCGCGTTTAACTTCGCCCTCCCAGCTTTTTGCCTCATTAAGAGCGCGGATTCGCTCATCAGCGGCTTCGATGGTATCGATTCCGGAATCGAGCCATTCGAGGGCAACTTTCTGGATATAGCGGAGGTTATTCTTGCCGATATTGGAGCAATAGGCCATAACGGTTATCAAAACTTCCGCAGGAACGCCGGCATAGGAAATAAGCCAGACGATGGTTTCTGTATCGGAACTTGTAAAGGTTTTTCCAAGGATACGTTCTGCCTCGGAAAGAATGTGGGAGATACCCGGATCTTCTTCCTTAAGGCGCTGTACCTCTTTCATGGTGAGTTTTGTTTCCGGAGGTTTTGGAGTATCGGGTTTTTCTCTCTGGATTTTTGCGGAAGGTTCCGGAACGACCGATGATGCAACGGATTCATCGGATTCGAGGATTCCTCTTGCACACCAATAATCCAGAAGGTCTTTTGAATCTTCGGCGGAAATTCCGAATTCTTTTGCGATAATTTCCGGAGTGGTTTCTGAAAAACCGCGGCTTAACGTAAAAAGAAGGGTACGGAGCTGGGCAGCAGTACAGAGTTTTAAATTTTCTGCGGCTTCTGTTGGAACAAAAAAAGCGCTTCCGCCGCATTTTACTACAACACGATATGCCATATTCCGTCCTCCTTCGCTGAAAATCGTTGTAAATTTTATTATAGCACGCAAAAAAGCTTTTTGCACTATAAAAAATGAAAAATATTTTTTGAAAAAATATCCGGATAAACAAAAAAGCTCATTCCGAAGAATGAGCTTTTTTCTGGAGCGGGTTACGAGGCTCGAACTCGCTACCTCGACCTTGGCAAGGTCGCGCTCTACCAGATGAGCTAAACCCGCATGTCATTTTTGACTGCTTGACCATTATAGCGAATCCGGAAGCATTTGTCAACACTATTTTGAAAAATTTTTTAAGTTTTTTGCATCTTTTTTTAATGGGGCGTACTTGAATAAAAATTGTTTCAGGTGTATAATAACCATGTAATATTACGCAAAAAAAGGAGGGTTTCGCATTATGATAGGTGATATGCATTGCCATACTACTATGTCCGACGGTTCAACTTCGCCGGAAATGCTTGTTGATTATGCCATTGATGCGGGACTCGATTTTATTGCAGTAACCGACCACGACACCATGGCAGGAGTTCAGAAAGCTGTTAATCTTGGAAAGAGAAAAGGCCTTAAGGTTATCCCCGGTGTTGAAGTTTCTACTTATGATAAGAAAACAGGCAGAAACGTTCATCTTCTTTGCTATATGCCGAGAAGAACCGATGAGCTTGAGAAAATGATAAACGGCACTCTTAAAGAGCGCAACGAGGCTATTAAGGGCGTTATTGATGCTGTTTCTGAAAAATATCCCATAACATATGCGGATGTTGTTAAAGCTGCCGGCGGAGCACAGTGTATCTATCGCCAGCATGTTGCAAGGGCTTTGATGGAAAGGGGATATACCTATGCGGTTTTCTCCGATCTTAACGGAAAGGCTTTTGGAGATATTCCGTATCAGGTAAACTTCCCGGAAGTCAGGGAAGCTGCGGATATCATCAATAGAACCGGCGGTGTTTGCTGCCTTGCTCATCCGGGAAGATACGATTCCCTTGAACTTGCATGGGAGCTTGCTGAAGCAGGAAAGATTCAGGCAATCGAACTGGCCCATCCTGCAAACAGCGAAAGCGACAGAGAAGAAATTGAAAAAATCATCAGAAAATATTGGCTCGTTCCTCTTGGCGGAAGCGATTATCACGGATATTATATCAGCTATCCTCATCCGCTTGGAACCTGCACCACTCCTGGTGATGCTCTTGAAGCTTTGATGAAGGTTAGGGAAGAACTCAACAAATAAATTTCCGGGGACAGGGTGCAAAAGCGCTCTGTCCTTTTTTATTTTTTAGCAGGGAGGCGAAAAGAATGTACGGAAGCGATGACAGCGATATGAAAATAGTCGGCAAAAAAATTCAGCCGATGGACGAAAGTGATATCGAAGCGATTCTTTACAGCCATGAAAGCGAGAACGGAAATCTTGAAAAGGCACACAGCATCGGAAGATTTTTTGCGGATGCACTTCTTGAAAAAGATGGCTTTGCCTATGAGAAAAACCGTGCTTCTGATTTTGAGGCAAGGAACAGAAGCATTCTTTTTGCATTTACTGCGGACAGAGTTTTGAGTACATTTATGCCGAATAATATCATTGCGCGCTCTGCACAAAACGAATTTTTTGACGGCATAAGACGCAGAGATATCGGGCTTTATGAATCTGTTTCCCGTTCCGGTGCGTTCTCTATGTACCTTCTTTGCAGAAGAAGAGGCGACGGAAGATATACCGGAGTTGGAAAAGTTTATGCGGATGTTCTTAGAAAACCGGAAGATGCGAATATCATCGCTTTTGGCGATGAGCTTTATGAGAAATACTTTGATTTTTGCATTGAGCACATAAAAAACATCGAATTTGCCTTTTGAGCACAGAAAAAGCGCATAAAATCGGGAAAAATTCGGGGGAGAGCGGGATGCTCTCCTTTTTTATACGCCAAAGTATATTGCAGTGCTCACAAAGTGCTCAAAAAATTCACAAAAAGTTTACAATTTATTTCCCGGTGCTCATAAAACGAAAAATCATGCTCATAAACGGGTTGATACGCTTTAGTTGGATAAAATGTCAATAGAAAAACGCAAAAAAAACTTTGTTTTCTATAAGTATTTTTCATATAATGGACTTTACAAACGGGGGCAATCTCTGTATAATAGAACATGTATAAGACCGTAGTGCGTCTATAGGTGCGTCCATAGATATAACATCGGATTTTTAATAAAGGGAGGAAGTAAATCATGTCTCAGAACAATGAATACTCCTTGCCGCCTCGCTCGATACAGGAATATGTTCCCGGCAAACAGGTCACTCTTGCCCACCGTATTTCCAAACCGGACAGAATGATTTATAAAAAGCTTGGACTTACTGATGAGTTTACTGAGGCGATTGGCATCATCACCATCACACCCTCTGAAAGCGCAATCATCGCAGCAGATATCTGCACCAAAGCCGCAAGAATCAAACTTGGCTTTGTTGACCGTTTCTCCGGCGCAGTTGTTTTTGTCGGCGAAATCGGCGCAGTCGATTCTGCACTTAATGCGGTTATTGATCGTTTCGAGGATATGAAATATTCCACTGTAAAGATCACCAGAAGCTGATGGCTGAACAGAAAAAGCCACGCAAAATAATCCTCATGGGCCGTTCCAGAGTTGGAAAAACAACTTTGCTTCAGGCGATGCACAATGAGGTTATCGAATACAAAAAAACCCAGGAGATTATCGTTCATGATGATGCAATAGATACTCCCGGGGAATACATAGATCAGAGCGGACTCTGGCGTGCTTGTATTATAGCAGCATGTGATGCGGACATTGTTGTTCTTGTGCATGACGCCGGAAACACCATGGGAAGACTTCCGCAGATGTTCAGCATGACTTTTGCGAAACCGACCATCGGTGTTGTAACCAAATGCGACGGAAAGACTGAAGAAGATATTGAAATTGCGGAAAACTTCCTCAGAATGTCCGGAGCAAGCAAAATTGTAAGAACCAGTTCTTACAACCATGAAGGAATCCAGGAACTTATGGAACTTATCGAGAACCTGGATCTCAGCGACTACTAAACAGTACTTTTTGGCTTTGCGTTTTTTATAAATGACAAATCAAGGGAGATTAGAAGTATGAAAGAAAAGATTCTTAGTGCAGGTATTGATATTGGTACTTCCACTACGCAGGTAATCTTCAGCCGATTCACCATCGAAAACACTTCCGGTGAATACATGGTACCTCGTATCGAAATCACCAATAAAGAAGTAGTTTATGAAAGTAAAATCTATACCACTCCTCTTCTTGACGAGAGAACTATAGATGAGGACGCTGTTCACAGCATTATCGTAGGCGAATATGCTGCTGCGGGCCTCAGAGCAGAAGACATCGACACCGGTGCAGTTATCATCACCGGTGAAACCGCAAGAAAAGAGAACGCAAGAACCGTTCTTCACTTCATGTCCGGACTTGCAGGCGACTTCGTAGTTGCAACCGCAGGTAACGACCTTGAAGGTGTAATCGCAGGACGCGGTGCAGGAACTTCTGCAATGTCTCTTAAAAAACATGTTGTTACCGCAAACTGCGATATCGGCGGCGGTACTTCCAACATCGCAGTATTCAAAGAGAACCGCCCTATTGATACCGGATGCTTCGATATCGGCGGACGACTCGTTAAACTTGATTCCACCGGCAAAATCCTTTATATTTCCGACCACCTTGGCAAACTTTGTGAAAAACACAACATCAACCTCAAGGTTGGAAATAAAATTGAATATAAAGAGATTTATAAAGCATGCGTACTCATGGCACAGGTTCTTGCAACCACTCTTGGTCTTAAAACCTTTGACATGGACGACCTTCGCATCATGACCACCGACCATCCGCTTCACGATCTTGAAGAAATCAAGTACGTAACTTTCTCCGGCGGTGTTGGTAACCTCATCTATCATCCTTATGAAGGAAAAGATGACTTCCCCTACAACGACATCGGCGTTGTTCTTGCAAGAGCCATCAACGAAGTATTTGCTCCGTTTATGGATAAAGTGGTTGAACCTACCGAGACCATCCGTGCAACCGTTATCGGTGCAGGAACCCAGACCATGGAAATCTCCGGTTCCACCATCGCATTCTCTAAAAACACCAAGCTTCCTATTAAGACCATCCCGGTTATCAAACTTGATGAAGCTGCTGAAAAATTCAGCCCCAGCGAGTTTGCAAAACACCTCGAGCCTATGCTTGAATGGTATAACGACCCCGACGAAGGTCAGGAACTTGTTGCTCTTTCCCTTAAAGGTGCTAACTGCCCGCTGTTTGCTGAAATCGAGCGTTATGCAGATCTCATCATCGCAGGTATGCAGCCCATCATTAAATCCCAGCATCCTCTCATCGTTGTTATGGAAGAGGATATGGGTAAGAGCCTTGGCCAGAACCTGATGGTTAAACTTAACAGAAGCAAAGATATCATTTGCATCGACTCCATCGTAACCAATCAGGGCGACTACATCGACATCGGCGAACCTCTTATGAACGGACGTGTTCTTCCTGTTGTTGTAAAGACTCTTGTATTTAATTAAGGAATAAAGAAGAATATTTATATATTAATAAGGTTTGGGAAAGGGGGAAATCCCGCAAACAATAAATTTTCCACCATTAGGCATCCAAATTTTATAAAGGAGTGAGAATTTTTGATTCTGAAAGCAAAATTATTTGGACAGGTCTACGAGTTCAAAGACGTTAAAGACGTACTTGCTAAAGCAAACGAACTCAAATCCGGTGACCAGCTCGCTGGTATCGCTGCAGAAACTATGCAGGAGCGCATTGCTGCAAAACAGTGCCTCGCAAACCTCACTATTAAGGACATCTACGAGAACCCCGTAGCTCCTTACGAAGAGGACTCTGTAACCCGTATTATCCAGGACGGCATCAACTTCACTATTTATGAAGAGATCAAAAACTGGACTATCGCAAAACTTCGTGAATTCATCCTTGATGACCACGTAACCGGCGATCAGATCAACCATGTAGCAGCAGGCCTTTCTTCTGAGGTTGTTGCAGCTGTTACCAAACTTATGTCTTCTCTCGACCTTATGATCGGAGCAAGAAAACTCCCCATCTACAGAACTTGTGTTACTACCTGCGGTGCACCTGACAGACTTTCTTTCCGTCTTCAGCCTAACCACACCACCGACGACGTAGAAGGTATGAAAGTTTCCTACTGCGAAGGTTTCTCCTACTGCACCGGTGACGCACTCTTCGGTATGAACCCTGTTGACGACTCCCTCGGCGCTGTTGAAAGAACTATGAACAGCTACCAGGATTTCGTTGAAAGATGGGAAATTCCTACCCAGTCCTGCTGCCTCTGCCACGTAACCACTGCTATGGAGTGCATTAAAAACGGCGCTCGTGAAGCTCTCTGCTTCCAGTCCATCGCTGGTTCCCAGATCGCAAACGAAGCATTCGGTATCACCCCCGAAATGCTCGACGAAGCACAGGATCTTATGCACCATTACGGTGTAGCTCATGGTCCCGACGTACTCTACTTCGAAACCGGTGAAGGCGCTGAGCTTTCTTCTGACGGTCACTGGGGTGCTGACGAACTTACCATGGAAGCTCGCTGCTATGGTTTCGCAAAGAGATATCATCCTTTCCTCAACGACTCCGTTGTAGGTTTCATCGGCCCGGAATACCTCTATGACGCAAAACAGGTTGCTCGTGCAGGTATGGAAGATATGTTCATGGGCAAACTTTCCGGCGTATCCATGGGATGCGACGCTTGCTACACCAACCACATGAAATGCGACCAGAACGACAACGAGAACCTCCAGATTCTCCTTGCTACTGAAGGATGCAACTTCTTCATGGGTGTTCCTTGCGCAGACGACTGCATGCTCATGTACCAGTCCACTGGTTACCATGACAACCACGCAACCCGCCAGGCTCTTGGCAAAAAACCTCTTGCTGAGTTCGAAAAATGGGCTCAGAAGATGGGCTTCCTCGAGGAAGACGGCCTCACCCTTGGCCCGAACGCCGGTGACGCTTCCGTACTTTTCTAATTTAGAGAATTGTGCGTAAAATATATTTGACGGGAGGATATACAAATAATGGTATCTGATGACAAACTTAAAGAGATTATCGCTCAGGTTGTCGGTGAAATGATGAAAGAAGCTCCCGCTGCAAAAGCTACTACTAAAGCTTGCTGCTGCGAAAACGTTTCTGATGACGATCTTGAAGATCTTACCGCATATGAGCTTAACGAGTGGTACCAGGTTCCTAACGCAAAAGACGAAGCAGAGTACAGAAGACTCAAAAAAGTTACCCCTGCACGTCTTGGTGTATGGCACTGCGGTCCTCGTGAAATGACCAACACTATGCTCCGTTTCCGTGCTGACCACGCTGCAGCACAGGACGCAGTATTCAATGAGTTCCCTGCAGAATTCCTCGAAGAACGTGGAATCCTCGAACTCCAGTCTCGTTGCGACAGCAAAGATACTTATCTTACCAGACCTGACCTTGGTAGAAGACTTTCCGAAGAGTCTGCACAGACCCTTAAAGGTTTCTACAAAAAGGCTCCTACTGTTGTTGTTTACGCAACTGACGGCCTTTCCGGTACTGCAATCGAAGCTAACTATGACATCGTTATCCCTGCAATCATGAACGGTCTTAAAGCACACGGCATCGAAGCTGGCGAACCCTTCTTCGTAAGATATGGCCGTGTAGCAACTCAGGACGAAGTTTCTGAAGTAACCGGTTGCGATGTTTGCGTATGCCTCGTTGGTGAAAGACCTGGTCTTGCAACTGCAAAATCCATGTCTGCATACCTTACTTACAAAGGCACCATCGGTATGTCTGAAGCAAGACGTACTGTTGTTTCCAACATCCACAATGCTGGTACTCCTGCAGCTGAAGCAGGCGCACACATTGCCGATATCGTAAAGCTTATGCTTGAAAACAAAGCTTCCGGTACCGACCTCAAGTTCTAATAAATACTTAGTTATTAATTTATTAATTGCTTGATAATTGCGTAAGACGCAAATTTTATCTACCTTAAAATTTAAAGGAGGTACATATCGTGAAATACGATGAACTTAGAACTACTGTACTGATGATCAAGGTTATCCCGAGCGTAAGCCCTGACCTCCAGAAACAATGGAATATGCCCGAAGGCCACAGATCTGTTGGCTTCTTCTCCACTGACTGCGATGATGTAGGTTACACTGCAGTTGACGAAGCAACCAAAAAAGCTGACGTTAAAGTCGTACTTGCAAAATCCATGTACGGCGGCGCTGGCTGCGCACAGCAGAAATATGCTGGTGAATTCATCGGCATGCTCTCTGGCCCTAACCCTGCAGAAGTAAAAGCTGGTCTTGCTGCTGCATTCGATCTTATCAATGCTGACTGCACCTTCTATTCTGCAAACGAAGACGACACTGTTGCATATTATGCATACACCATTTCCAGAACTGGTTCTTACCTTTCTGAATGCGGTGGTATTCCTGAAGGCACTCCTATCGCATACCTCATCGCTCCTCCTGTAGAAGCACAGTATGCAATCGATGCTGCACTCAAAGCTGCTGACGTAAGAATGTGCGCATATTTCGAGCCTCCGTCTGAAACCAACTTCTCCGGTGCATACCTCACTGGTACTCAGTCTGCTTGCAAAGCTGCTTGCGATGCATTTGCAGATGCAGTTGTTTTCTGCGTAGAGAACGCTCTCAAATACTAATTTAAACCTTTTGACGTTATAAATTTTAAAGATACTCATTATATCTGAATTTTAAACGACAGGAGGTGACGGATTATGAGTACTGGCGCACTGGGAATGCTGGAAACTTATGGTCTTATCTCCGCTATCGAAGGTTTGGATGCTGCAGTTAAAGCAGCAAACGTAACCGTTTGCGGCTTCAAATACGTACAGGGCGGACTTGTATGCTTTTTTGTAACCGGCGATGTTGGTGCAACCAAAGCTGCAATCGCTGCTGGCGAAATTGCCGCAGATAAAGTTGGTAAGGTTATTTCTTCCCATGTAATCCCGAGGCCCGCAGGAAGTACTTCTATTATTGCTTCCTATAAGGAAAAACCCGCCGGTAGACGCCGCGGAACCGGTATTCACAAACGTGAATTCCCTGCTAATACTCCTGTGAAATCGGAACCGGCCGCAAAGCCTGAAGAACCGAAATCCGTCCCGGAAAGCAAATCTGAAACTGTTGGTTACAGCGAAGAGTATCTCAGAGAGATGAAAACCACCGACCTGAGAAAACTTGCTCGTGAGATCCCCGGTATCGAACTTTCAAAAGTCGAAATCAGAGATGCAAAAAAGGATCCGCTCGTAGAGGCGATTCTGAAAGCACAGAAAAAATAACTAAAAGGAGCAATATATAATGCTGCAAGATAGAGATTTGCTTTCTGTGCAGGAAGCTCGCGACATGATCAAAAGAGCACGTGTTGCTTTTGAGGCCGCAAAGCTTCTTAGTCAGGAGCAGATAGACAAAATCGTTAAAGCTATGTCCGAAGCTGCTTATGCTCACCGTGAAGAACTTGCTAAAATGGCAGTTGAAGAAACCAGCATGGGCAAATATGAGGACAAAATTGTAAAGAACACTCTCGCTTCCAAGGCTGTTTATGAAGCAATCAAAGACATGAAAACTGTCGGTATTGTTGCTGAATATCCTGAGCAGAAAATGTTCGAAGTAGCAGTGCCCGTAGGTGTTGTTTGCGGTATCGTACCTTGCACCAACCCTACTTCCACCGCAATCTACAAATCCATGATTTGTATGAAATCCGCTAACCCCGTTGTTTTCAGCCCCCATCCTTCTGCAAAAAATTGTATCGCAAAAACTTGCGAAATTCTTTGCGAAGCAGCTGAAAAAGCTGGCGCACCTGCAAATATGTTCCAGTGCCTTACCACCCTTAGCATGTCCGGAACCCATGAGCTTATGACCAATGCTGGAGTTAACATGATTCTTGCAACCGGTGGCCCCGAAATGGTTAAAGCTGCATATTCTTCCGGTGTTCCTGCTCTCGGTGTTGGCGCAGGTAACGTTCCTGCATTCATCGATCACACTGCAGACGTAAAACTTGCTGTTAAGAGAATCTTTGCTTCCAAAACTTTCGATAACGGCGTAATTTGCGCTTCTGAACAGGCAATCGTAGCAGAGAACTGCATTAAAGATCAGGTACTCGAAGCCGTTAAAGCTGAAAAAGGCTATATCATGAACGACGAAGAATACGCAAAACTCTGCAAAATCTTCACCAGACGTCCTGGCAGCGTTAACCCCGCTATCGTTGGTCGTCCTGCAACCAAGATTGCTGCTATGGCTGGACTTGATGTTCCTGCTGATACCAGAGTTCTTTGCTATTGCGAAAAAGGCGTTGGCGACGAATATCCCTTCTCCATCGAGAAACTTTCTCCTTGTCTCGCTCTTTATTTCGAAGAGGATTGGCAGGCATGCTGCGAACGCTGCATCCAGCTTCTCGAGTTTATTGGTATCGGTCACTCTCTTGCAATGCACACCAATGACGAAAAAGTCATTCGTGAATTTGCACTCAAGAAACCCGTATCCCGTATCCTCGTTAACACCTCTTCTGCACAGGGCGGCGTAGGCGCAACCACCAACCTTATGCCTGCACTCACTCTTGGATGCGGCGCTGTTGGCGGTTCTGCAACCAGCGATAACGTTTCTCCTCTCAACCTCATCAACCTCCGCCGTGTTGCTTACGGTGTTAAAGAGGCTTGGGATCTTGTAGAGGCTCCCGCTGCTGAGAAAGAACTCGACGCAGATGCCATTGCAAAAATGGTTATTGCTGCACTGAAAGAGCTTTAATTCTCTTTCTAACATATATTAGGTAGAACCAGGGGAATTGCCCCAATTTTTAAGGAGGTACTATCACAATGACTGATAAACAAGCACTCGGCATGATCGAAACCAGAGGCCTTGTTGGCGCTATTGAAGCTGCCGATGCCATGGTTAAAGCTGCAAACGTAACCCTCATCGGTAAAGTACACGTTGGTGGCGGTCTTGTAACCGTTTTCGTTCGCGGAGACGTTGGCGCAACCAAAGCTGCAACCGATGCAGGTGCTGCTGCTGCAGACCGTGTTGGTGAACTCAAATCTGTTCACGTAATCCCGAGACCCCACGAGGAAGTTGAATACATTCTTCCTTCTCTCGAGAAATAATTAATTCACCGTTAAGGAGGAAGACACGATGGCTGAGAAATTAGCACTTGGCATGATCGAGACCAAAGGTCTTGTAGGAGCCATTGAGGCCGCCGATGCTATGGTTAAAGCCGCAAATGTCACCCTCGTCGGTAAAGTAATCGTTGGTGGCGCCCTCGTAACCATCTTTGTTCGTGGTGACGTTGGCGCTACCAAGGCTGCTGTCGACGCAGGTGCTGCTGCAGCTGACCGTGTAGGCGAGCTTATCTCCACTCATGTCATCCCGAGACCCCATGAAGAGGTCGAGTATGTCCTCCCGTCCATCGAATAATTCTGAATCTTAAACTTTAGAATTATTATCAATATTAGATGGGGGTGATATTATGAAAGTCATTACCGAGATGGTGCTCCGCAATGAGCTTAAAGGCGAATGCCCTCCCGTATATTATGTACCGAAGGACAAACTCCTTTCTCCTGCCGCAAAGGAATACCTGAATCAGCTTAAGATTAAAGTTGAATTCGGTGACCCGCCGGCAGCTCCTGCGCCTGCAGCATCCACTAACAAAGGTTCCGCTATCAGCGATACTCCTGTTGGAGCAAAATACGTTGATGAACTTACCGGAGCTTTTTATGTCAAAAAGCCGGAGTATATGTGCCAGCTTTTCGGTAATAGATTGGTTTATAAAAATCATCCAAGGATTGCTTTCCGCGGTAAACTTGACAGCATGAGTTCCACTGTTGTTCAGATTCAGGCAGAAATTGCTGCAACTTCCGGACCTCAGAAACTTATCGATGATCTTGGTGACATCAACAAGGTGCTCAACCAGATTATGTACTGTGAAGTAATGGATGAGGAAATGGGTGTGATGAATATTCTCGGACTTACTCCGGAAGAACTTCGTGCTCGTTCCCATAACCCGCAGAAGTATTTTAACATTAAGCAAATGCTTCTCCCTAACTATACTATGGGAGTTGATTATACTAAACTTAATGTGCTCCGTGCGAAAGTACGTGAGCTGGAGCTTGCTGCTCTCGATTGCTTTGTTGACGGCAAGAACGTTAAACAGCCCGAGATCATCAGGACTCTCAACCGCCTTTCCAGCGCATTGCATATCATGATGTGCATGTATCTGGCAGGTGAATATAAATAATTTAGGAGGAGACTCATGGCTGTAGAAAAAGTCGTTGAGGCGGTTATTGACGAAATCAGATCCGCTGGACTTGTTCAATTGGAGGTCTCCGCCAGACACGTGCATCTTGACAAAGAGTGCGTAGAAGCACTTTTCGGCAGAGGCTATCAGCTTACTCATGTAAGAGAACTTAGCCAGCCTGGTCAGTATCTTGAGCAGGAGAGAGTTGACGTTGTTGGTCCTAAAGGCACCTTCAAAAACGTCGCTGTTCTCGGTCCCGAGAGAAAGCACGTTCAGGTTGAGGTCTCGTTCAGCGATGCTTTCGCCCTTGGAATCAATCCCCCGATTAGACAATCGGGAGACACCAAAGGTTCTGCAAGCGTTAAACTTGTTGGCCCTAAAGGTGAAATTACTATTGACGAAGGCGCAATTGTCGCGCTCCGCCATGTTCACATGACTCCCGAAGATGCGGAAAGACTCGGCCTTGTTGATAACCAGGTCGTTTCCGTAGAAGCTCTTACCGACAGAAGAACTATCTTCCCGGATACCGTAATCAGAGTTTCTCCCAACTTCCGCACTCGTATGCATGTTGACGTTGACGAAGCCGGCGCCGCACATATTGCTGGTTTTGCACTTGGCAGAATTATTAAATAAGGATGTATTTAGAAAATGGTCGATCTTGAAACAATAAACGCATACATGGGACGTGTTACCGAGACTGAAACTATCGTACACAAACCGTGTTCCGACAAGCTTAAGGTTGGCGTTGACCTTGGTACCGCATATATCGTAATCGTTGTTCTCGATGAGGACAATAACCCTGTTGCATGCGAAAAGCAGTTTGCACAGGTTGTTAAGGACGGAGTCCTTGTTGATTACGGCGGCGCTTGCAGAATTCTCAGAGAGCTTAAGAAAAAGCTTGAAGAGCGCCTTGGCGTAGAGCTTACTGAAGCTGCCATCGCAATGCCTGCAGGTACCGAATCCAGCACCAAGACCCACAAATATTGTGTTGAAGGAGCAGGTTTTGACGTTGTTAACGTAATGGATGAACCTACTGCTGCAAACGCTATCTATGGTATCCAGGACGGTGTCGTAGTTGACATCGGTGGTGGTACCACAGGCCTTGCTATCTTCAGAGACGGCAAAGTAGTTGAAGTCGATGACGAGCCTACCGGTGGTACCCACCTTTCTCTCGTTCTTGCCGGAAGCTACGGAATTCCTTTCGAGGATGCCGAGAAGATTAAAACCGATTACAGCCGCCATAGGGAGATTCTTCCTATCGTTAAGCCTGTAATCGAAAAGATGGCCACGATCGTAAAAAAATACACATCCAGATATAACATCGACACCATCTATCTTTGCGGTGGTACTTGCTGCCTTACCGGAATGGAGAAAGTGTTTGAAGATACAGTTGGCGTTAAAACCATAAAACCCGCGGACCCGTTCCTGGTTACACCTACCGGTATAGCCATGAACTGCCAGGTAGATTGACCTGGTGCGACCATATCTTTTCCAATGAAATGCATTGAAAAAGAAGGTGATAATTATGGATATGGATTTGTTAATTGAGCTTGCAGTCCGTGCCGTAAAAGCTTATCTTGAAAAAGATGGAACTCTTGCGGCTGTTGCTCCTGTGGAACCCAGAAAAGCTCTTGTTCTTACTGAAGAACATTGTGGCGAAACCTGTTCCATGGAAAATTACGGAAGCGAGCTGTGCAAAGTTGATTGTGCTCTTGCACAGAATTACGAAGTCAACGTTGATGACTACGACGTTGTCGTAGTCAGAAGTATGACAAACAGCAATTTGTTCAAGATCGCCAACGGCTGCACTGACAATAAGTTCCTTGCCCTTGCGGCCGAAGCGATCCTGAAGGGTAAACGCGTAATCATGGTTAAAGAGTGCGTTGAAATTCTCAAATATGCAGAAACCGCACCCAAAGCCCTGTATAACAACATTTATAAAAATCTCCAGATTCTCCTTGACAGCGGCGTAGAGCTTGTTGAAGAGGAAAATGTAAAAACCGCCCTTACCGACGGTATTGAAGTTCCGGCAGAAGTTCCCGCAACCAAAGCACCGGAAGCTCCGGCTCCCGTTGCTGTAAAAGAGGAAGCACCTGCTCCTGCTGTTAAAGCAGAAAGCAATGATTCCGTTCTTGTACTTACCAAACGCGTTGTAACTGAGAGAGATATTAAAGCAGCTGCTGCACAGCACTACACTAAGATTCAGCTTCCCGATAAGCCTGTAATCACTTATCTCGCTAAAGACACTGCGTTTGATCTTGGCATCGAACTTCTCTGATATTTAACGGAGGTATTACCTAATGAGAATTGGTGTAGTAATAGGCAGTGTTTGGGCAACCAGAAAAGAACCCAAACTCGAAGGACTTAAACTTCTTATCGTTGCTCCTCTTGACTACAAGATGCAGGGCAACGTAACAAGAGAGCCGTATATCGCAGCCGACGTTGTTGACGCAGGTATCGGCGACAGAGTCCTTATCGTTAATGGTAACCCGGCAAGATATGCCGTCGGTACCAGCGTGCCTATCGATGCCGCGATAGTTGGTGTTATTGATGATACCGTTCTTTCCGATCTTACCAAAATTTAAGATCCGGAACTGAACCTTGAAAAATCCTGTTTTCGTTTCAAAAACAGGTACATTATTGTCATTCAAGTAAAATATGCTTACAGTTATAATACATATTTGTGCTTTCGATAAGCGGCCTCCTTTGGGAGTATCACGCACAAGGTCGTATTTGGTTCGCTGTTTGTATGTTTAACTTTTATGAATATATAGTTTGAGATTATTTCAACTAATTTTTTTAGGAGGCAAATCTTATGTTCGATTTCTCTGAACTTTCTGCAGCATGGAATAGTTCCCTTCCTATGTTTGGTGAATCCCTCGCTGCTTGGGTTGACGGCATTGCAATCAACTCTGTAATCGTTATGATCATGATGCTCTTCATGCTTTGGGGCGCAATCGACAAAATCATGGGCAACAAATTCGGCTACGGCGAACAGTTCGAAGAAGGCCTTAACTGCATGGGCCCTCTCGCAGTTTCCATGGCTGGTGTAGTAGCAGTAGCTCCTATCCTTGCTCTCGTTCTTAACCCTATCGTTGGACCTATCTACAACCTCGTTGGTGCAGACGCAGCAATGTTCGCAACCACCCTTCTCGCATGCGACATGGGCGGTTATCCTCTTGCTATGCAGATGGCTGCTAACGAAGCTATCGGTAACTACGCAGGTCTTATCCTCGGCTCCATGATGGGCCCGACCATCGTATTCACCATCCCTGTAGCTCTTGGTATCATCGATCCTGAAGATCGTCCTTACCTCGGTGCAGGTACTCTCGTAGGTCTCGTAACCATTCCCGTAGGCTGCATTGCTGGTGGTTTTGTTATGAACACTACTCAGTACAAACTCTCCGTTTCTGAGATTCTCCTCAACATGATCCCTGTTGCTATCATCGCTCTTGCAATCGCTGCTGGCCTTTGGTTCGCTCCTGCTGCAATGATGAAAGGCTTCGACAAATTCGGCACTGGTGTTACCATTTTCATCACTGCTGTAACTGCAATCGCTATCTTCGAGTACAACACTGGTATCGTTCTTCCTCTCTTCAACCTCATGATGGATGACGGCACTGGCGTTAACGGCCTTGAATCTGGTCTTCTTACCTGCGGTATCATCGCAATCGTTCTTGCTGGTGCATATCCTATGGTTAAATTCGTTACCGACAAATTCGGTGGCGCACTCGAAAAAGTTGGTTCTGCTCTCGGCATGAACGCAGCTGGCTCTGCAGGTCTTGTTGCAACCCTTGCTAACAACATCGCAATGTTCAACATCCTCAAAGACATGAACCCGAAAGGTAAACTCCTCAACTGCGCATTCGCTGTTTCTGCAGCATTCGTATTTGGTGACCACCTCGGCTTCTGCGCTGGTAACAACTCCGAAATGATCACTCCTATGATCGTTGGTAAACTTGTTGCTGGTATCCTTGCAGTAGTTCTCGGTAACTTCATGGCTCCTGCACTTCTCGCAAAAATCCCCGGCGCTGAAAAATAATTAATTTATAATTAGTTATCTTTTAGGCTACTTTTCTTGGAGCGCCTATTGCCGCGATAGGCGCTCCTCTTAAAGATAAGTATTAGATCTTTTAGGTCTTTAAATCTTATACAGAAGGAGGCGCATATCAATGAACATCAGTGAAGCACTGATTAAAGAGATTGTCGCCAAAGTCTGCGCAAACATGAACGAAGCAGATAGCGTTCCTTTTGAAAGAAACGTTCTCTCTAACGGCATGATGAGCATCAAAACTGCAACTGTTGAGTGCGAACCTTTCCCCTTCGAGATCGGCGATGCACAGGACAAAACTTTTGCAACCGACGTTCTTTCTCTTGAAGAATCTCCTCGTCTTGGTGCTGGCGTAATGGAAATGAAAGCAGGCGCAGAGTTCCCCTGGACTCTTAACTACGACGAAGTTGAATACATCGTTGAAGGTACCATCTGCCTTAAATCCGAAGCAGGTAATGTTACTGCACACGCAGGCGACATGACCTACATTCCTAAAGGCACCAGCATTCATTTCTCCACTCCTGATTACGTAAGATTTGTTTACGTAACCTATCCCGCAGACTGGGCAAATCAGTAATTTATTATTGATTTAAAAAACACCGCTTAGGCGGTGTTTTTTTATGCCCATTTTTTCGTTTCGGGTTGTTTATACAGTTGGTTTGTGATAAAATGAACGTGAATTTTGACGAAACGAGGCGATAAAATGCCAGAATATAGAATAATCGACGTGCATAATCATATTTATCCCGAAAAAATCGTTGCAAAAGCCACCGATGCCATAGGCGATTTTTATGATATCGATATGCAGCATCTTGGAACAGGCGATGAGCTTGTTGCAGCAGGTAAAAATGCAGGAATCGAAAAATTTGTTGTTTGTTCCGCAGCAACCATTCCGGCGCAGGTTCCGATAATCAATAATTTTATTGCAGCGGAATGTGGAAAACATCCGGAGTTTATCGGATTTGGAACACTTCATCCGGATTTTGAAGATATTCAGGGCGAAATCGACAGAATGAAAGAAATGGGACTTACCGGAGTTAAACTCCATCCGGATTTCCAGAAGTTCTATATTGATGACCCGGATGCTCTGCCCATGTTTAAAGCGATTCGCGATAACGATATGTGGCTTATTGTTCATCTTGGCGATGACAGATATGAATATTCCCAGCCGGAAAGAATGGCAAAAGTTCTTGATGAGGTTCCGGGTCTTAAGCTTATCGGAGCACATTTTGGAGGCTATCGCAGATGGGAATCCGCCCTTAACGTATATAAACCGGGAACACTTTATTTTGATATTTCCAGCTCCATGCATTTTATGAGCAAAGAGCTGATATTTAAATTTTTTGACCGTTATGGAATTGAAAGTTTCTTTTGGGGAACGGATTTTCCTATGTGGGACCACAAAGAGGAACTTGAACTTTTGTTCAGCCTTGGGCTTACAGAAGAGCAGAATCAGATGATTCTTTATGACAACTTTGCAAAGGCATACGGATTATAAAAAAGCGGAGCGGAAGCATAAATTGCTTCCGCTCCTTTTATATTATAAGGAGATTGGTGGATTTTATTGACAAGAGAAGCTTTATGTATTAGAATTAGCATGTATATGTATATATTTTTTTGGAAGGATTTTCAGCTGTTTATATGAGAAAAATTATATCGGTTTTGCTTGCGGCGATATTGATTTTGCTGCTATCGGCAAACGTTTTTGCGGCAGAAAAAGCACAGCTTTCCTTTAAAAAATATCCTTCGTCCAGCGGCGGATATTTTGTTGAGGTTTTGCTTTCCGGAGATTCAAAACCGGCGATAATGCAGTTTTGTGTCGCTTTTGATAATACGGTGGTTGAATGTATTTCTGCGGTTTCCGGCGGAGCTTTTTCCGGAAATACAGAGCCGACGATCAACATCACCGAAGGAAAAATATATTTTGCATGGGATTCGCTTACGCCTGTTGAATCCGGAACTGTTTTAATAATGGAGTTTTGTTTTAAAAATCCGGAAAAGGCTTCTTCTGTTTATATCGACAGCAAAGAGGAGTTTCTCGTATATACGGAAAACAATGAGGAGATTATGACAGAAAAGGGAAGCACCGAAATCGGAGAAACAAAGACAGAAAGCGGAAATACTTCTTCTGAAGCACCGAAAACGGAGGAAAACAAAAATTCGGCTTCTGATGAGAAAACCAATCAGAGTTCTGATGAAAGTAATCCTTCCAAAGAAACTTCTTCCGGCAGCGAAAATATAAACGAAGAAAAAGAACCGGAGAATGAAGAAAATTCCGAAGAGGAAAAAGATTCGGAAGATTTTGAACCGGAAGATTCTTCTAAAACCGAAGAGAACGAAAATATGGAGAGAGTACCTGCGGTTGAGGTAATTTCTCCGGAAAAAGAAAATGCAAAAACAAAAGCGGTTATTCCGATAATTATTATTACGGCGCTTGTTGTTACTGTTCTTTTAATCGTTTTGGCGGTTTTTACAAAAAAATCGAAGAGAAGATAATTAAGCTTAAATTTCTATAAACGTTATAAATCAGCAAATGTTATACAGGAGGTCTTTTTATGAAAAGAGCTATTGCGCTTATTCTTGCAGTTGTAATGGTATTTTCTTGTTCCGTTACAGCTCTTGCAAGTGAGCCGAATCTTTCGTTCTCTTTTTATCAGGTACCGAGAGAGAATACTATTAAGGGCGAACTTGTTGCAGAAAATGTTTCCGGTTCCGGAATCACAAATGTACAGTTTGTAATCGGATATGATGCAGAGAAACTTGAACTTGTTTCCTGCGAAGCCGGTTCTGCATTCCCCGGAAGTATTGATATCAACAGTACCTATGAAGACGGCGTTATTTATGTTGCATGGGACGATACCTCTAAAAACCTTGAGGACGGTATCCTTTTAAGTTTTGAATTCGCCATTAAAGAATCCGGCAAAATCGATATCGGTTTTATTGAGGGTGAGGATTTTGTTTTTGTTGATGAAAACTATTCCGAAATCATTCACGAGCCGGATTATTCCGAAGGTGAAGGAAAAACAGAGCTTGATGCTACATATTACGGCGATGACTATGTTTTTGTAACCGGAGTTAAACTTACAAACGTAGTCGAAAATGAAGCTCTTTTCATCCTCGATAACGAAAAATTCCAGCTTATCGCAGAAATCGAACCGGAAGACGCAACCAACAAAAAACTTATCTGGAGCAGCGATTCCGACAGTATCGAAGTTGATCAGGACGGTTATATCTGGGCAGCAGAAGAAAAAGATTTGTATTGGGCAGAAATTACGGTAACAACAGAAGACGGCGGATTTACTGATTCCGTTTTTGTTTCCGTTAAATGCAGCCATACAAAAAATGTTGAATATTTTGAAAGAGTAGAACCGAAATGTACCGCTCCCGGCAGAGAAGAGTATTACTATTGCTTAACCTGCGGAGTATATCTTGATAAAGATAAAAACGTAACAGAGGATTATTATAAAGAAATTCCTGCTCTTTCTCATAATTTCAGCAACATGAACCCGGCTTGGGAATATCTTTATAAAGAGGGAACCTGTCTTGCTGAGGCAGAATATTATTATTCCTGCCTTACCTGCACAACTTCTGAAAAAGATCCGGAGCACACTTTTAAAGGAAGCCTTGATCCGGATAATCATGAAAGCTACGAAATTAATTATGTAAAAAAAGACGATAATTATCACGCATTAGTGCGTCTTTGCTGTGAAGAGGTTCTTGCAACAGAGGAACACCAGGAAGGAACAGCAACTTGTGTTGAGCTTGCATATTGCGCTATCTGCGAATCTTATTACGGCAATTACGGAGAGCACAATTGGGATGTCGAATACGTCTGGAACGAAGACTATACCGAATGTGTTGCAAACCTTGTTTGTATAAATGACGGAAATCATAAAGAAACCGTTAAAACAACAACTATAGAAAAATATACAATTAATGAACCGACCTGTGAAGAACCCGGAAAAGCAATTCTTTATTCGTATTTCTCCGGTGAATACAGCTGGCTTGGTGACAACGAAGAAATTGAGATTCCTGCTCTTGAACATGATTGGAGTGCTACTTCCTATACTTGGAGCGGATATGAAAAATGCGTAGCTTCCCGCCATTGCAAAAACGGATGCGGCAAATATCAGGAAGCAGAAGGAACCATCACTACAGAGGAACTTAAAAAAGCAACCTGTGTTAGTGAGGGTCAAAGAAGATATGTTGCAACTTTTGATGTTGATTGGGCAGAGACCACTATAAACTATATCTATGAGGATATTCCGGTTGATCAGAATGCACATGATTTTGAGAACGCAACCTTTGATTATGTCTGGACCGAAGACAATGTTTACTGCACCGCATACCGCTACTGCGGATTTGAATGCGGATACTATGATTTTGAATCCAAAGAAAGCTCCAAAGAGGTTTTAACTCCTTCCACATGTGAAGAAAACGGAAGCGAAAGATATACCGTAGACTTTGATGCAGAATGGGCAAAAAACCAGGTTAAAGAGGTCGTTACCGGTTCTATCGGACATGACTGGGGAAAAACAGAATACGACTGGAACGAAGATAACAGCAAATGTACTGCAAAACATGTTTGTAAAAACGACAAAAACCATGTTGAAGAAGAAACTGTAAAAACAAGATCCGAGGTTGCTGTTCAGGCAAGCTGTGAAGATATGGGATATACCCGTTATATCGCAGAGTTTACAGCTGAATATGCAAAAAGACAGACAAAAGAAGTTGAAGATATCGATGCCTTGGGCCATGACTGGAGCAAAGCAGTATATAGCTTTAATGAAGATAAAACCGAATGTTCCGCATATCAGTATTGCTTCCGCGATAGAACCCATGAACGCGAGGCAATAACCGAAAATATAACAGATTCTGTTGTAACAGCTGCAACATGCGAAGAGATGGGTTCCACCAGATATACCGCAGAGTTTGCAGAAAAATGGGCAGGAAGCTATAGCGAAACATTTGCTGATATTCCTGCGCTCGAGCATGATTGGGAAATCAGCTATAGCTGGAATAAAGATTATACAAAATGTACCGCAGAAAGAACCTGTAAAAATGATGAAAATCATCATGATGAAGAAACAGTTTCTGCAATTATAGGAACAGCAAAAAAACCTACCTGTGAAGAAAAAGGTATTACTGAGCATGTTGCAGATTTTACCTCTTCCTGGGCAGAAGACCAGACAAAAGAGTTCGAAAATATCAATGCAACCGGACATAGCTGGAATAAAACTTCTTATAAATGGAGCGATGACGGAAAATCCTGCGTTGCAGAGAGAGAATGTGCTAACGATGGAGAGCATATCGAAACTGCAAATGCAGTTATCAGCTCCGAAGTTATAAACAAACCTACCTGCACTAAAGAAGGCGATACCGAATATACCGCAACCTTTAATGTTGATTGGGCAGAAAGCACAACAAAATTTGTTCCCGGAGATGTTGCAGTAAATCCCGATGCTCATGCTTGGGGAGATGCTGAATACAGTTGGAGCGAGGGAAACACCGTATGTGTTGCAAAACGCGTTTGTGAGCACAATAACGGCCATATTGAAACAGCAGAAGGAACCGTAACCAAAGAGGTTATCGAAAAAGCAACCTGCGAGGAAGATGGCAAAACCAGATACACCGCAACTTTTGACGTTGATTGGGCAAAAGACGATAGTTTTGATCTTACCGATATCGACGCAATCGGACATGATTGGGATGAAACAACCTATAAATGGAGCGAGGATCATTCCGAATGTTTTGCAAAGCGTATCTGTAAAAACGACGATGCTCATATTGAAGAGGCAGAAGCAACCGTAACTTCCAGAACCGTTAAAAAGGCTACTTGCTCCGCAGAGGGCGATACCGAATATACCGCAACCTTTGATGTTGATTGGGCAGAAGGCAAAACCGAAACAGTAATCGGCGATATTGATGTCGATCCGGATGCTCATGATTGGAAAAAAACAGAATATTTCTGGAGCGGGGACAATAAAGAATGTACTGCAGAGCGTATCTGTAAAATTAACGGAGAACACAAAGAATCCGAAACCGTTAAAACCACCAGCAAAGTTTCTACCGGTTCCACCTGTACCGGAAACGGAACCACCACATATACTGCTGAATTTACTGCAGAATGGGCTTCTGTTCAGACAAAAGATGTTGAGGATATCAATGCTCCTGGACATGATTGGGACGAAACCGATTATATTTGGAGCGAAGATAATTCTTCTGTAACAGCAAAACGCGTTTGCAAACGCGATTCCAGCCATGTTGAAACAGCAGAAGGAACCGTAACCAAAGAGGTTATCGAAGAGGCAACCTGTGAAGAAAAGGGCAAAACCAGATACACCGCAACTTTTGACGTTGATTGGGCAGAAGAAGATAGCTTTGATCTTACCGATATCGATTCCATCGGACACAAAGATGAGAACAAAGACCATGTCTGCGACAACGAATGCGGAAAATCCGATATGGGCGAGCATAAAGACAGCGCAAACGATGATGATCACATCTGCGATTACTGCAAAGACGAAAGCGATGTTCT
>JAFYOZ010000144.1 GCA_017547705.1 Oscillospiraceae bacterium | reverse complement strand
GTTATTGATTCCGAAGGAAAAATAATCGAGGGCGAGGGGATATATAATTTTTCGTATTATAAACGCTATGGAGAAAAAACTCTTGCGCCGCATATTATCGGATATATGAACGGAGGGAAAGGAGCTTCCGGGATCGAAAAAGGGTATGATTCTTTTCTTGATGAAAATTCCGCGGAAACAAAAGTCCGGTATTACACCGACGGAACAGGAAGAATTCTTCCCGGGGAGGAAGTTGAACTCTTTGAGGAAGAGGCATATGAAAACTGCGGAGTTATTCTTACTTTGGATTCGGAGATACAGAGGATAACGGAAAAGGTTTTGGAAGAAAGCCTCGAAAAAGGCGCGGCGGTTGTTATGGATATAAAAACCGGCGAGATTTTGGCATCTGCATCTGTTCCGGATTTTGAACCGGCGGATATCGCTTCATATCTCGATGCAAAAAATTCTCCGTTTATAAACAGAGCTTTTACCGCATACAGCGTCGGCTCAACATGGAAGCTTCTGGTGGCCGCTGCGGCGCTTGAAGAAGGGATTTTACCGGATAGAGTGTATAACTGTGCCGGAAGTATCGAAGTTGGCGGAAGAACCTATAAATGCCATTGGGAAGCAGGGCACGGGGAGATAGACATGGAAAAGGCTCTCGAAATATCCTGTAACCCGTATTTTATCGACCTCGCCTTGGAAATTGGCGGCGAGGTTATTCTTGATATGGCAAAGAATCTTGGATTCGGGGTTCCTGCGGATTTTGGAGAGAGTTTTTCTTCCGGAGGAGGAAATCTTCCCTCATCGGAGGAGCTTTTATCGAAAACCGTTCTTGCGAGTTTTGCATTCGGACAGGGAAGCCTTCTTGCAACTCCGGTACAGATGGCTTCCCTTGTTTCTGCAATAGCAAACGGCGGAAACTCTGTTACACCAAAGCTTGTTCTTGGAACTTATGATAAAAACGGAGCTTATTCCAAAACTCCGGAGTATTCAAAAAATCCGGTAATGACCAAAAAAACGGCAGAAACCCTTAAAAAGATGATGATAAACGTTGTTGAAAACGGAAGCGGCGCTAATGCAAAGCCAAAAGATTCTTCCGCAGGAGGAAAAACCGCATCCGCACAAACCGGGCAATATAACAGTGACGGAAAAGAAATAATACACGCATGGTTCGTTGGATTTTATCCTGCGGAAAATCCAAAATACGCCGTGGCGGTTTTTGCGGAGGGAATGGATTCCGGCGGAGATTTTGCTGCGCCGGTTTTTAAAAAGATATGTGAAAAAATAGATTTATTAAATTATGATTAATTATATAATAGATACTTGCCGAAAATAAAAAAATATGTTATTATCTAATATACAGTCCAAATCAATGAAAGAAGGCGCAGATTATGACTCTTTATGAAGCAATAAATACCATGCGCACCATTGTTGAGGCTTATGACAAATTTGAAGCAAAAAAGCTTAAAATAAAAAAGAAAACAAAAGCAATTTTGAAAGGTGGTAATTCTATGAAATTCGGTACTATTATCGGAATCGTTGTTGGCGGTATTGCTCTTATTGCTGCAGGTGCTGCTGCAATGTATTTCTATCTTAAAAAGAATCCCTGCTGCTGTGATGATTGCTGCTGCGATTGCTATGATGACGAGCTTTTTGATGAGTTCCCGGAAGAGGATTGCTGCTGCGTAGAAGAAGCTGCACCGGAAGTCGAAAGCGAATTCTGATTTCTTTATTCTAAAAAAACAAAAACAAAGATGACGGCGCGGATATGCGCTTTGTCATGCGGCATATGGGTCCTGTGCGACAAAAAACCGTGAACCATGTCAGGCGGGGAACCGAGCAGCATTAAGCGGTCTTTTTGGGTGCCGCAGACAAATCTGTGTGCCGTATGACAAAGCATATATCTGCGTTTTTTTATGCCCTCCTTGTATAAAGGGAGGGGAACCACGAAGTGGTGGATGGATTCTTCATAAAGAATTTTCAAGCATCTTTAACAAGGAAACTTTAAAAAGCTGGAAGGAGAGGTTTTATGTATCAGGCGCTTTATCGTAAATATCGCCCAAGATTTTTCCGTGATGTTGCGGGACAGGAGCATATAACCTCCGTTCTTTTAAGAGAGGTTTCTGAAAAAACCTTTGGCCATGCCTATATTTTTACCGGAAGCCGCGGAATCGGTAAAACCACCTGCGCAAAAATTCTTGCTAAGGCAGTAAACTGCCCCAACGAAAAAGACGGCGAACCTTGCGGCGAATGTGCAATCTGTAAGGGTATCGACGAGGGTTCTCTTCTTGATATAACCGAGATGGATGCGGCATCAAACAGAAACATTGATGATATCCGCGACCTTCGTTCCGAAGCGAATTTTACTCCGGCCGTAGCAAAATACCGTGTTTATATAATAGACGAAGCACATATGCTTACTAAAGAGGCGGCGAATGCCCTTTTAAAAATCATGGAAGAGCCGCCGGAACACGTTATTTTTATTCTTGCAACAACGGAGGTACACCGCCTTCCCGCAACGATTCTTTCCCGCTGCATGCGCTTTGATTACAGAAGAATGCCCCCGGAAGTTATTGCCGAAAGAGTTAAATTCGTCTGTAAGATGGAGAGGATCGAAATCGAGGACGAAGGCGCGCTTCTTATCGGAAAACTTGCCGACGGCGGTATGCGTGATGCGCTTTCTCTTCTTGATATCTGCCGCAGTTCTGATGAGGTTATTACCGTTGATACGGTAAGCAAATGCGCCGGACTTGCCGGAAGGGAATATCTTTTTGAACTTGCGGACAGAATTGCGGAAAAAGATATTGCCGCAGTTCTTAAAGCGGTGGATAAACTTTATGAAGGTTCCGCAGATGTTTCAAGAATCTGTGATGAACTTATAAACCATTTCAGAAATCTTATGATTTCTTCCTGCACCAAGGAAGCCTCTTCGATTATAAAAGCTCTTCCCGGAGAGATGCTCCGCATCGAAAAACAGGCAAAGGCTTTTTCTCAGCCGGAGATTTTTTATGCTATTTCCGTTTTGCAGGATACCCTTGTTAAAATGAGCAAAAGCGCATCAAAGCGCCTTGAATTTGAGCTTGCGCTGGTAAAACTCTGTTCTCCGGAACTTTCTCTTGGAACAGAGGCGCTTCTTGCAAGAATCGAAAAGCTCGAAAGCGAGCTTGCTGTTCTTAAGGCAAAGGGAATCACGGTTGCAAAAGAAATTCCAAAGGAACCGGAAGAAAAAGAACCGGTTCTTATCAAAGAAGTTCCGGCAGAAAAACCGGCTGTTGTCGCATCCGAAGAAAAAGCAAAAGAGGAAGAATTTTCCCAATGGGAGGACGTTATCGAGTTTATCCGAAAGAAGAACGGAATGCTCTTTTCTCTTCTTTCCGGCTCGAAGGCATATCTTTCCGGAAAAAGGGTACTTATTGATTCTCCCAACAGCTTTTTTATCGAATATATGCAGAAAAATGACGATTCCAGAGAGGTTATCAAAAACGCTATTACAGAAGTTTGCGGCGTAAGATACGGAATCGGCCCTTATAAAAAAACAGAAAAAAAGTTTGAAGATGACCCTCTTCTCGGCCTTATGAAAAAGGCGCAGGAACTGGGAATCGGCGAACTTTGATATAAAAAACAAAAAATCCAAAATCGGAGGAATATAATATGAAAGCAAGACTCCCTCAGGGATTCGGCGGCGGCCCTTCCAATATGCAGGGCATGCTCAAACAGGCACAGAAAATGCAGGAGCAGATGACCAATCTTCAGGCAGAGCTCGACGAAAAAGAGTATGATTTTACCGTTGGCGGCGGAATGCTTACCATCCACATGAACGGTAAAAAAGAGATGCTCGGAATTGAAATCAAACCCGAAGTTGTTGATCCGGAAGATATCGAAATGCTCCAGGATCTTATCGTTGCAGGCGTTAACGAGGCTGTTTCCACCATCGAAAAAACCAACGCAGAAGCAATGAACGCTATTACCGGAAGCCTTAACATCCCCGGAATGTTCTGATTTTTTTAGAGGTTTATAATGAACTATCGCGTACTTCCGCTTACAAAACTGACCGAGCATTTTGCACGTCTTCCCGGAATCGGCAAAAAAAGCGCACAGCGCCTTGCTTTTCATATTCTCCGTATGCCGGAGGAAGAAGCAAGGGAATTTGCTGCGGCGATTCTTGAAGCGAGAGAAAAAATCGGTTATTGCGAAGTTTGCAAAAACATAACAGATGCTCCGCGATGCGCAATTTGCAGCGACGAAACCAGGGACAGAAGCACCATCTGTGTTGTTGAAGACCCAAGAGACGTCATCGCTATCGAACGCACGAAGGAATATAACGGACTTTATCATGTTCTTGGGGGCCTTATTTCTCCCATGGACGGAGTTGGCCCGGAGAGTCTTTTTATCAAGGAGCTTCTTTTAAGGCTTGAAGATGCAAGCGTTAAAGAGGTAATTATGGCAACAAACCCAACAGTTGAGGGTGAAGCAACGGCGATGTATATCTCCCGTCTTCTTAAGCCTCTTGGGGTTATTGTTTCCCGTCTTGCATACGGAATCCCCGTTGGTGGAAACCTTGAATATGCGGACGAAGTTACCCTTTATAGAGCTATCGAAGGCCGCAACAGAATGTGAGCACGACTTTTGAGCACGGTGCTCAAAAATAAAAATACTGCTTTTTTACTTTAACTAAGGAGAACCCAGCTATATGGATTTGGTCGGAATGAAAGTAAGACACAAGGTGTTTGGAGCAGGAACGGTAACCGCTTTTGATGAATCCGAAGGCGGAAAAAGCGGATATGTAACCGTTGAATTTTCCGCAAAAACATCAAAATTTTTGTATCCGGATGCTTTTGAAAAATTCCTCACAGTCGAAAACGAGGAGGTTAACACCTCCATCCTTGAGGAAATTGCCGGAGACAGAAGAGAAAAAGAAAAATACGAAGAAAAGATAAAACTTAAAGAAGCCATTAAACAGCAGGTTATGAAAAACGCTTCTAAACCGAAGCCGAAGGCACCGAAGACTATTGATGACTTTTTTGGATTGGATTATCATTCTGAAAACCTTAAAAGAGAGCCGATTCTTACATACCGAGATGTTGAAGGTTCCTTCGGAATCAAAACAACCGGGCTTGTAGCAAAGGATATCTATCCGACGGAGACGAATGTTGTTCTTATATCAAACGTCACCAAAATCGGCGGAAAATTTGTCTATAGGGACAGATTTACTCCGGAAGGAGATTATATCTATACCGGCGAAGGCAAAAAAGGCGATCAGACCATGACCGGCGGAAACCTTGCTATTATAAACGCGGCGGAGGACAGAAAAGATATTCATCTTTTTGTAAAACTTTCTCCTGCGGAATATTATTATCAGGGAATTTTTACCCTTGCGGATTATAATCTTGAAGAGGGAAAAGACGAAGCCGGAAACTTCCGTCTTGAGTATAAGTTCAGACTTACTCCAAGAAAATAAAAACCCGATTATAAAGAAAGGAGGCGGACATTTTGGATAAAAAAGAGGCAAGAAAAAGTATTGCGAATAACAAAAAGGCTTTCCACGATTATTTTGTTGACGATAAATATGAGGCAGGAATCGAACTTTTTGGAACCGAGGTAAAAAGTATCCGCGCCGGACAGGTCAACCTTAAAGACAGTTGGTGCGATATTAAAAACGGCGAAATTTTTGTTAACGGAATGCATATAAGCCCCTATGAAAAAGGAAATATCTTCAACAGGGATCCTCTTCGTGTTCGCCGTCTTTTAATGCATAAGCGCGAAATTATGAAGCTTAATGCGGCTATTCAGCAGCAGGGAATCACTCTTGTTCCGCTGGAACTTTATTTTGTCGGTTCAAGGGTTAAAGTTTCTGTCGGACTTTGCCGAGGCAAAAAGCTTTATGATAAGCGCGATGATGCCGCAAAACGCGATATGCAGCGCGATATCGAGCGACATATGAAAGAGCAGAACAGATGAATTTTTGCTTATAAAATCAAAAAAAGGGATAGCCGTTTGGCTATCCCTTTTTATTATGCTTTTTTATATTAGCGCTGAACTCTTCCGGAAGCATCGCCGCCGGCAAGTTTTTCAACTTCGGAAACAGAAACACGGTTATAGTCGCCTTCGATGGAATGTTTAAGTGCAGAAGCAGCAACAGCGAAGTTTATTGCTTCCTGGGTGGATTTTCCGGAAAGGAGAGCATAGATAAGTCCGCCGCCGAAGGAATCTCCGCCGCCGACTCTATCGACGATACGAAGATTATAGGTTTTGCTGAAGCAGTATTCCTCGCCGTCATAAAGCATGCCTGCCCAATCGTTGTCGCTTGCGGAAATGGAGGAACGAAGGGTGATTGCAACTTTTTCGAATCCGAATTTATCTGCAAGCTGTTTTGCAACGGATTTATAACCCTCGTGGTTGAGTTTTCCGCCATAGATATCGGTATCCTCTGCTTCGATTCCGAATACGTCTTTTGCGTCCTCTTCGTTGGAGATACAGACGTCAACATACCGGCAAAGTTCGGTCATGGCTTCGCGAGCCTGTTCCCTTGTCCAAAGTTTTCCGCGGTAGTTAAGGTCACAGGAGATTTTAACGCCTTTTGCTTTTGCGGCGATGCAGGCTCTTTTACAGATTTCCACAAGATTCGGGCCAAGAGCAGGAGTGATTCCGGTAAAATGGAACCAATCTGCGCCCTCGAAGATGGAATCCCAGTCAAAATCATCCGGAGATGCTTCCTGGATTGCGGAATGTGCTCGGTCATAGATACAAACGCTGCCGCGCTGGGAAGCGCCTTTTTCGAGGAAATAGATACCGACTCTTTCGCCGCCGCGAACGATTGCGGAAGTATCAACTCCAAAATAGCGGAGGGAGTTTACCGCTGCCTGGCCGATGGCATGTTTCGGGAGCTTTGTGACATATTTGCTGTCCATGCCGAAATTTGCAAGAGAAACGGCAACGTTTGCTTCGCCGCCGCCAAAAGTTGCCTGCATCTGGTCATTCTGGAAGAAACGGTAATATCCGTTGGGTGCAAGGCGAAGCATAAGTTCGCCAAAGGTTACTATTTTAGCCATTGCTGCGAGCCTCCTTGACTATTTCTACAGATTTTTTACAAAGTTCGATGATTTCGTCCCATTTGTTGTTATCAATAAGGTCTGCGGTTACCATATAGGAGCCGCCGCAGGCACAGATTACAGGGCAGGAGAGATATTCTTTAAGATTTTTAAGGGAGATTCCGCCGGTGGGCATAACTTTGAACATGGGGAAAGGTGCGCTCATGGCTTTTATTTTTGCAAGACCGCCGCTTTGTTCAGCAGGGAAGAACTTAAGAACCTTAAGACCGAATTTAAGCGCCGCATGATAATCGGTAGGAGTGGTGCATCCGGGGAAAATCGGGAGTTCTTTTTCCTGACAGTACGCAACAAGCTCCGGATCAAAACCCGGGGTTACAACAAACTGTGCTCCTGCGGCAATAGCTTTATCCACCTGTTCGGTAGTAAGAACGGTTCCTGCGCCAACGAGCATTTCCGGGCAGGCTTCTCTCATAAGGCGGATTGCGGTATCTGCTCCGGCAGCACGGAAGGTTACTTCCGCAACGGGGATTCCGCCTTCACAAAGGGCTTTTGCAAGATTTGCGGAATCTCTTTCCGGATGGTTGAGTTTTATAACCGGAACAACGCCGATTTCTGAAATTTTTTGATTTATATCACACATTGAAAAAATCTCCAATCGTAATTATTTATTAAACTCCGGAATATGCGGAAAAGCCGCCGTCAACGGGGATAACGATTCCGGTAATAAAACCGGCGGCATCGTTATTAACAAGGAAGAGAAGGCTTCCGGAAAGTTCTTCCGTCTTGCCGAATCTTCCCATGGGAGTTGCGGCAAGGATTTTTCCGGTTCTTGCGGTTGGGGTTCCGTCATCGTTCCAAAGAAGTTTTGCGTTCTGTTTGGTGGAGAAAAAACCGGGTGCGATTGCATTAACGCGGATTCCGACTTTTGAAAAATGCACCGCAAGCCACTGGGTAAAATTAGAAATTGCAGCTTTTGCGCCGGAATATGCGGGGATTTTTGTAAGAGGGGTATATGCGTTCATGGAGGAGATATTGATGATGTTGCAGCCTTCTCTTCCGACCATCTGTTTTGCAAAAGCCTGGGTCGGGATAAGGGTTCCGAGGAAGTTGAGGTTGAAAACAAAGCCGACTCCTTCGGTATCAAGGTCAAAAAAGCTCTTTGTATCCGCATCGATATCGCCGTTTTCAAAATATTCTTTATCGGTTGTTGCTTTTGGATTGTTTCCGCCGGCGCCGTTTATAAGAATATCGCAGGGACCAAAATCTTCGAGGACGGATTTTGCAACGTTTTCGCAGATTTCTTTATCGAGGACGTTGCAGAGATATGCTTTTGCGGTGCCGCCTTCTTCGGTGATTTCTTTTGCAAACTGTTTTGCGGCTTCTTCGTTTAAATCAAGAAGAGCAACCTTTGCGCCGGCTCTTGCGAGGACTTTTGCAAAATAGCTGCAAAGGATTCCGCCTGCGCCGGTAACTACGGCAACTTTTCCGGAAAGATCCGTATCGAGAACGTTTTTAATCATCGCTTTTCTCCTTACTTTTGTTCTTTTCACAGGCTTCAAAAAGTCCGTTGATATAAACCGCACCAAGAGCACGGTCAAAAAGTCCATAGCCGGGTTTTCCGGTTTCGCCCCAGATCATTCTTCCGTGGTCGGGACGGACATAGCCATCAAAATCGTTATCCACAAGAGCCTTTACGATTTCATAAAGATCGAGGCTTCCGCAGGAGGAAAGATGTGCTCTTTCTTCAAAAGAGCCGTCCTCCATGATTTTTACGTTGCGGATATGCATAAAGCCGATTCTGTCCATGGCGGCGTATTTTTTTACCATGGCAACAACGTCATTGGAAGCGGCACAGCCAAGGCTTCCGGTGCAAAGGCAAAGTGTATTGGAGGGACTATCAACGAGCTTGAGGAATCTGTCGAGGTTTTCCTCACAGGTGATGATTCTCGGGATTCCGAAAATCGGATATGGCGGGTCATCGGGATGGATAGCCATTTTAACGCCGCATTCTTCCGCAACGGGGATAACCTTTTTAAGGAATCTTTCGAGATTCTTCCAAAGACCCTCTTCGCCAAGTTCGCCATAGGCGGAGATGAGTTCGCGCACTTCCTCCTGGGAATAGCTGGAATCCCAGCCGGGAAGATGGATATCGTCCTTGAGCGGGTCGAGACCTTTCATCTGTTCCCAATACATAACAAGGCTCGTGGAACCATCGGGAGCTTTTTTATCAAGCTGGGTTCTTGTCCAGTCGAAAACCGGCATAAAATTATATGTAACGCATTTAACGCCGTATTTTGCACAGCGACGGATGTTTTCGCAATAAACATCGAGGAGATGTTCAACGTCGCCGCGGCCGAGTTTTATATCTTCACAAACGGGGATGGATTCCACAACGTCAAAAACAAGACCGTGCTCATCGCATTCCGCTTTCATTTTTTTAAGGCTTTCTTCGGGCCAGACTTCACCGGGTTTTACATCATAAATGGCGGAAACGATTGAACGCATTCCGGGAATCTGGGAGATATATTCAAGAGAAATTGGATCGCTTTCGCCATACCAGCGAAAAGAAAGCTTCATTTTCATTGTTTTTCCTCCAATCCGAAGTATCTTGCGGCATTGTTATAGGAGATATCCTCGACGATTTTTCCAAGGGTGCTCAAATCGTTGGGATATTCGCCGTTTTCGACCCATTCACCGATAAGGGAGCAAAGGATCCTTCGAAAATATTCGTGTCTTGTATAGCTTAAAAAGCTTCTGGAATCGGTGAGCATTCCGATAAAGTTTCCGAGCATGCTCAAATTAGCAAGGCTTATAAGCTGGTCGCGCATGCCTTGTTTGTTATCGTTGAACCACCATGCGCTTCCGTGCTGGAGCTTTCCGGGAACCTCTGTTCCCTGGAAAGAACCTATCAAAGTATCGAGAAAAGCGTTATCGGATGGGTCAAGACTGTATAAAACGGTCTTTGGAAGGGATTTTTCGCTGTTGAGCCTATCAAGAAGCCTTGCAAGAGCAGTGCTTCCGTTTTCCGGGCCGATGCAGTCAAAACCGGTATCCGGGCCGATTTTACTGAACATTTCCGTATTCGGATTGCGCAGGCAGTTATAATGAATCTGCATCACCCATCCAAGACGTACATATTCCCCGGCACAGAAAACAAGCAGAGCGGTTTTGAGCATGGAGGCTTCTTTTTTGGAAACTTCTTTATGCTCAAGACCCTTTTTTATTATGAAATCAAGCTCCGGTTCGGAGAAATCTTCATAAACCATGTGGTCAAGACCGTGGTCACTTGCTTTACAGCCGTGCTCATTAAAATAATCCATTCTGCTTTTGAGCACCGCTTTAAGCGAGGCAAAATCGCTGATTTTTGTTTCAGAAACTTCGGAGAGTTTTTCGATGTATTCTGTCCAGCCGGGTTTATCGATATTAAGCGCTTTATCCGGACGGAAAGACGGAGCAACGGTTGTTTTAAAACTTTCGTCTTCGGCGATTTTTTTATGCCATTCAAGACTGTCGATGGGGTCGTCGGTTGTTCCGATGAATTTAACGCCGCTTTTTTCTATGATATCTCTGACTCCGAGCTTTTCGTTACGGAGCTTATTTTCACAAAGATTCCAGACTTCCTCGGCGGTTTCTCCGTTAAGGATTCCATTATAGCCGAAGTATTTTTTCAGTTCAAGATGGCACCAATGGTACATCGGGTTGCCGATGGCTTTTGGAAGAGCTTCTGCGAACTTTTGGAACTTTTCTCTATCCGGTGCGGAACCGGTTATATAGTATTCATCAATTCCGTTTGAGCGCATTATGCGCCATTTATAATGATCGCCGGAAAGCCAAAGTTCCGAGATGTTTTTAAAATGTTTATCCTCGAAAATCTCCTTTGGGCTAACGTGACAATGATAATCTATAATCGGCATTTTTGCCGCATGTTCATGATAAAGTATTTTTGCGGTCTCTGTGGATAAAAGAAAATCTTTATCCATAAATTTTTTCAAAGGAAAACGCTCCCTCCATAAAAATTATTTTTGCTGGGATTCGCGGTATTGCTTCGGAGTTAGGCCAACAGCTTTTTTAAATACTTTTGAAAAATAGTGGACATCAAGAATTCCGCAATGCTGTGCTATGGTCTGAATCTGGAGCTTTGTTGTTGCAAGAAGGCGCATAGCAAGTTTTACTCTCTTTTGATTTACGTATTCCGTAAGAGTCTGGCCGGTTTCCTGGCTGAAAAGTGCGGAAAGATAGCTTGGGCTAAGGTTTTGTGCGGATGCGAGTGCATTAAGGGTAAGATTTGCGGTAAGATCGGAATCTATTGCGGTTATGGTTCTCTGTACCGGCGGAGAATAATGCTTCATGGTGTGATTTCTTACAAGGCGGCAATATGAACGGAACATATCCGTAATAAGGTCTTTTCCGCTTTCGATGGACGGAATAAGCTCTATCTTTGCTGCAAATTCGGAAGAAATCCTATCGAGATAAAAAGGATGGACTCCGCCTTCCTGGGCGGCTTTTCTTAAAATCGTATTTGTGATTATGCAATAGTTTTTAAGATTTCTTATTGGATCGGAAAGCCTTTTTTCAAAGCTCAGCTGGTTAAGATTTGAAACCAAAAGGGCAACTTTCTGATACTGTCCCTGGGAAACTGCACGAAAAATCTCGTTTTCGTATTCATAGCGCTTTTCTATCATCTGGATATTCCAGGCGCTTTTTTCGGCATCGGAAACGTCTTTTTTAATAACGGGAGCAAAGGAAGCCTGCTCTATATTTTCACGGCTTATTTTTCTGAATTCGAAATTTTCGCTTCCGTCCCAGATAAGTCCTCCGAAGGAATCCAAAAGGGCAAAAAGATGGCTGCTTTCCGGAAGAACCGGAACGGAAGAATAGAATTGTTCCAGTTCTCTTAAATGGGTTGGAGTGATATTGAGTTTTTCTGCGATTTCCATGATGTCTTTTCTTTCGGGAAGCTCTGAAACATACGGGCCGATAAGAAAAATTTCTTTTTCCGTCTCCGGAAGGAGCATGAACATATACGAACAACCGAAAATATCAGTATATTCAAAAATCGTATTCTTTTCAACAGAATCAAGAAGCCTCTTTCGCTCTTTTTCAAAATCGATATAAATATTAAGAACACCCGTGATGCCGGTATCCAGCATTTCATAAGGGATTTCGTCGATGTTGAACGTAAAAGTTCTTATATGACATTTTTTAAAAACTGAGCGAATAAACTGCAGTTCGGCTTTATAAAACATAGCTTTTCCCCCTATATCAGTTGTGACCACAAATCAAAACCAATAGCCAGTATTTACAAAACTTATAAACTTTCAGAGTAATTATAGTACAAAATAATTAGATTTTCAATGTGGGGAAGTGCTTTGATACAAACAAAATACCCTTTTACCTAAAAAACGTTCTAATAGAATGTCGGAATAATTGATATACTTAAGCTAACATTATGCACCTTTTACGTGCAAAGTATATTTGAAAAGAGGTAACATTATGGAAACCAAAAACACCCTTCGACCTTTTGGATGGCGGGATAAAGTTGCTTATGCTCTTGGTGACTTCGGATGCAACATGAGCTTCTCGCTTAAAGGAACTGTTCAGACCTTCTGGCTTGTTTTTATGGCGCTGGAAACCGGTCTGCTTTCTGTCCTCCTTCTTCTTGTTCAGATTTGGGATGCAATCAACGACCCGATTATCGGTTCCATGATTGACGCAGACAGAAGAAGCTATAAGCGCGGAAAATTTAAAACCTATATTTTCATCGGTGCCTGCGGACTTCTTTTTGCCGGTGCACTTGTTTTCATACCCGCTCCCAATGCAGAAACCTGGATTAAAGCAATTCTCTTCATCGTGGGATATGTTATCTGGGATGCATGCTATACCACGGCAAACGTACCTTATGGTTCCATGCTTTCTCTCATCACCGAAAACCCCGGCGAAAGAGCACAGCTTTCCACCTGGCGTTCCATCGGTTCCATGTTCGGTAACATGATTCCTATGATTCTTCTTCCGATGCTTATCTGGAAAAAAGAATTTGATGAAGCAGGAAATCCTATTATCAACGAAGAAACCGGCGTTCAGGTTGAAACTCTTCTTGGTGAACGCGTTTTTATTGCGGCACTTATCATGGGTGTTCTTGGATTTATCGCATTCATGGCAATGCTTAAAATGATCACCGTTCGTGTTGATGAAAACTCCGTTAAAACAAACGAATTCCAGAAGTTCAACATTTTCCGCGCATTCGGAAACTTCCTTAAAAACCGCGCAGCAATGGGCGCAACCATTGGCGCAATGGCAATGTTCATCGGTATGCAGTCTGCATCCACCGCAACCACCATTATGTTCGCTACATATTTCGGACAGGCTTCTCTCTCCGGTCTTGTAACCCTTATCGGATTCCTTCCGATGTTCATTTTTATGCCTTTTATCAAAAAGCTTGTTAACAAGTTCGGTAAGAAAGAAGCGGCTTCTTACGGCGCATTTGTTTCCATGATCGGAAGCTTTGTTATGTTTATCTTCCCGATGGTTGATAACAAACTTATGGGACTTATAATCTATATGCTTTCCCTCAGCGCATTCGGTATCGGTATGGGTATCTATACCTGCGTTTCCTGGGCATTCATGGCAGACGCCATTGATTATAACGAATGGAAATTCGGAACCAGAGAAGAGGGCACTGTTTATTCTCTTCATTCCTTCTTCAGAAAACTTGCACAGGGAATCGGACCCTCCATCGTTCTTCTTATCATGGGTGCTCTTGGCTATGTTTCCGAACTCGGAACCGAAGGCCAGTCTCTCCAGACCGCAACCAATATGTGCTGGCTTGTTGCAGGACTCTATTGCTTCAGCGGCGTTTTGATGTGGGTTGCTATCAGATATATCTATAACCTTGATAAAGCAACTGTTGAACAGATGACCAAGGAACTTGCTGAAAGAAAAGCAGCGGAAGCATAATTGTTTTGCATTATAAAAATAGCAGGGCGGTATTGAAAAAACTGCCCCGGTTGCATTATACTTATTAAGTAATTTTTATAAAAAGGAAAAAAGACAGCATGAGAAATATTCTTAACATCAACAATGAATGGGCTTTTTCCAAGCCCGGTTTTGAAGCTGAAAAAGTGGATCTTCCCCATAGCTGGAACAGCGTTGACGGTCAGGACGGCGGAAACGATTATTTCCGCGGAACCTGCCGCTATACCAAAACAATCGCAAAATCCGAACTTCCGGAAGGAGAACGCTGCTATCTTGAAATTAACGGAGCAAACTCTTCCGCAAAAGTTTTTATAAACGGAAAAGAAGTTGCAAAGCACGACGGCGGATATTCCACCTGGAGAGTTGATATCACCGAGGAGATTTCTGATGAAAACACCATCGAAATCGATGTTGATAACTCCCCGAACGATTATGTCTATCCCCAGATGGCGGACTTTACCTTCTATGGCGGACTTTATCGTGATGTTAATCTCATCGGCGTTTCTGAAAGCCATTTTGACCTTGATTTTTACGGAACCCACGGCATGAAGGTAACTCCGGAAATCGAAGGCGACGAAGCTGAAATCGAAATCGAGGTTTTCCTTACCAATTTTAAGGAAGGACAGAAAATCAGATATACTGTCCTCGACGCAGAGGGCAACGTTGTTGCAGAAAAAGTTTCTGATGATGACGAGGAAGAACTTGAAATCAAGAACGTTCACAGATGGAACGGAAGAAAAGACCCCTATCTCTATACCGCAAAGGCAGAGCTTATTGACGGCGAAACGGTTCTTGATAATATTTCCGAACGTTTTGGATGCAGAACCTTTGAAATTGACCCGGAGAGAGGATTCATCCTTAACGGAGAGGAACATCCTCTTCGCGGTGTTTCCCGTCATCAGGACAGATGGGGAATAGGTAATGCCCTTAAACCGGAGCATCATAAAGAGGATATGGAGCTTATTTATGAGATGGGCGCAACCACCATACGCCTTGCTCATTATCAGCACAATCAGTATTTCTATGACCTCTGTGATGAATACGGCATGGTAGTCTGGGTAGAGATTCCTTATATCTCCAAGCATCTTCCGGACGGACGCAGAAATACCGTCAGCCAGATGAAGGAACTTCTTGTTCAGAACTATAACCATCCTTCCATTGTTGTATGGGGACTTTCCAACGAAATCACCATGAGCGGGGAAGATAATGACCTTATCGAGAACCACAAGATTCTTAACGAACTTTGCCACGATTGGGACAAAACCAGGAAAACCGTTGTTGCCTGTGTTTCCATGTGCAGCATTGACGCAAAATACAACAAAATTCCGGACGTCGTTTCCTATAACCATTATTTCGGATGGTATGGCGGCGATACTTCCATGAATGGCCCCTGGTTCGATAAATTCCATGAGAAATATCCCAATATTCCGATAGGCTGTTCCGAATACGGCTGCGAAGCGCTTAACTGGCATACTTCCAACCCGACCCAGGGCGACTATACCGAAGAATATCAGGCATATTATCATGAAGAACTTATCAAACAGCTTTTCAGCAGAAAATATCTTTGGGCGACCCATGTTTGGAATATGTTCGATTTTGGCGCCGATGCAAGAAACGAAGGCGGCGAAAACGGTCAGAACCATAAAGGTCTTATCACCTTTGACCGCCAGTATAAAAAGGATTCTTTCTATGCATACAAAGCATGGCTTTCTGATGATCCTTTTGTTCATCTTTGCGGAAAACGCTATATCGACAGAGTTGAAGACGTTACCAAAGTTACCGTATATTCAAACCTTCCGGAAGTTGAGCTTTTTGCAAACGGAGTAAGCCTTGGAAAGAAAGAAAGCCCGGAACATTTCTTCTATTTCGATGTTCCGAACGTTGGAGAAACGGAGCTTGTTGCTGTTGCCGGAGAATTTAAGGACGAGGGCAAAATCCGCAAGGTGGATACCATGAACGAGGACTATATCCTTAAAGAAAAAGGCGCTATCCTTAACTGGTTCGATATTGATGCTCCCGAAG
>JAFYOZ010000143.1 GCA_017547705.1 Oscillospiraceae bacterium | reverse complement strand
TTAAGCTTGCGAGTACTAATTGGTCGAGGACTTGACCTTTTGCCTAGATTTCTCTCTATTAGAGAAAATTCTTTCTAATCCTTTCACTTTTGCGTCTTTTTCAGTTTTGAGGGTTTTCCTCAAGGCAACCATTACATTCGCACCATTAGCTCAGTTGGTAGAGCAGCTGACTCTTAATCAGCGGGCCCCGGGTTCGAGTCCCTGATGGTGCACCAATCCGGCCCGATGGTCAAGTGGCCTAAGACTCCGGCCTCTCACGCCGGCAACGGGGGTTCGAATCCCCCTCGGGTCACCATATATATGCGGTGTTTATTACAGCGAGGATCCACCTGTTCCCATTCCGAACACAGTAGTTAAGCTCGTTTGTGCCGAAAATACTTGGAGGGCAGCCTCCCGGGAAAATAGGTCGATGCCGCAACTAAGCACACCAATTGGTGTGCTTTTTTTGTTGCAATTTTTTGGATTTGATATATAATGTAAGCATGAATTTGGAAGGATCGATTTTGGTGGACGGAAAACTTAGAAATATGACGGCAATTTATATTTCTCAAAATGGAAAAATGCTTCTTCTTTATCGCGTTGGTTCAAGAGTGGTTGGACCTTGTTGGTGTGGAATTGGCGGACATTTTGAAAAAGATGAGCTTAATGATGCAAAAGCCGCGATGCTTCGTGAACTTAATGAGGAAATTGGACTTACTGAAAATGATCTTGAGCATCTTTCAATGAGATATGTAACAATGCGTCTTAAAAACGGAGAAATTCGTCAGAATTATTATTTCTTTGCTGATTTAAAAGAAAATTCCGTGCTCAAAAGTGACTGCAGCGAAGGAAAGCTTGAATGGATTGAATATGATTCGGTGCTCAAAAGAGAAATGCCGTTTACGGCAAAACATATGCTTGAGCATTATATGAGCACGGGCAGATTTGATGATAAACTTTATGGTATAATATCTGTTGAAGATGGTTCGGTTGTTACAGAAATGAGTGAATTTTAAAAAAAGCCCGCGCTGCGGGCTTTTTATTTATTAAAATATTCTGAAAAAGATTAAATTTGTTCATAATTTTATAGTATAATATTTTTACTAAAATTTATTTGTTTTTATGCAATAAAAAGACGATTTTTTTGCACTAATATAATGATAGCCATGATTGGTGGTGTGGTTATGAAAATAGAAAATGATTTGGTTATTAAAGCTTCTAAAGGTGATAAAGACGCTTTTTCTGAGCTTTATTATTCCTGCTATAAGGATTTATATAAATTTGCGCTCTATACTCTTGGAGATGCGGAAGATGCAGCAGATGTCGTTTCGGATACTTTTGTTGAAATCTGGAAGGGCATTGGTAAGCTGCGCGATTTTTCTTCTTTCAACTCATGGGCATTTAGAATTTTGAGCACCAGATGTAAAAGAGAAATCGGAAATATTATAAAAAAACGCGGAACATATAATATTGATGATCTTATAGAGACTCCTTCCGATGACGCAGGAAACCTTGAAGAAGATATTATCGAAAGCGCAAATCTTGCTTCTGCGCTTTCAAAAATTGATGGGGAAGAGAGAATGATTCTTGTTCTTTCGGTGCTCCATGGTTATACCACAAAAGAAATTGCGGATATGATCGGTAAACCCCATGGTACGGTAAGTTCAAAATTACACCGTACTTTTGCTAAATTAAGAGATATGTTGGGAGGTGAGAACAATGGCTGAGCACGAAGAAAAGATTTTTGAGCATGAAATTGCAGAGCAACTTAAAAAGTTCGATTCGGATATAAAAATACCGGAAATTTCTGATGCTCAAAGGATTTTTGAACTTGCAGAAAAAGAAACAAAGGTTGTTTCGATTAAAAATTACAGAAAAATTATCGGTATTGCTGCGGCTGTTGTTCTTGTTTTTATCAGTGTTCCGGTATTGGGCGGAATTTTAAGCGGAAATATCGGTATGGATATGGCCGCAAGTGAAGCAGCTGAAGAACCGAGCAATAGATGGGCATATGACGAACCGGTAGAGGAATATGTTATGGATTCTGCTTCCGAAGCTTATGCCGAAGAAAGCGATACGGTTTATGGTGGAGATATGGAACCTCCACAGGAACCTCCTCAGGAAGGTGAACCGGAAGTAATAACGGAAGAAAATTCTTATAACGATGCGTTTGAATACGCCGTTTTTGATTTCCTTACAAGGTCGGAAATCAAGGCTACCTCCGGAACGGATTCGAAAAACTCCGGTTCCTTACCGGCAGTAAAAGATATTGAAGAAGCTATAAACAGTAAACGCAGTATTGATATTTCCATCGAATCAGAGAGCGTTTCGGTTCTTCTTTATGATACCTCCGCGGATAACGAGGTTATTTCCGCATTCTGGGTCGAAGGAAGTTATCAGGGCAGCGGAACCGAGGACAAATATTACTATATCGAGCTTATGAAGGTCATAACTCTTGAGGATTTTGAAAACGAAAGCTGGCTTCCTATGGTCGGCGATGCGGAAAAAGGAACATATTTTATTGATAAAAATATGATTTCTCTTCCGGATGAAATCGAGCATGGAATCATTTTTATGAAAGTTTTGATTGATATATCCTCCGGTGAATACAGCATTACAGCAAGCATAATATAAAAAATCGGCGGCGTTAAAAAAACGCCGTCTTTTTTTATATATTAATATAATATTAATTGAAAAATTTCGGAAAAAGTTATATAATATAATTTGGAATTTTATGTACCGGAGGAAAAAATGGCAAAGAAACGCGAAGAATATGGCAACGAAAGCATACAGGTATTAAACGGTGCAGAACGAGTTAGAAAACGTCCTGCTGTTATCTTTGGTTCGGACGGAATCGAAGGCTGTGAGCATGCCACTTTTGAAATTATTTCCAACGCAATAGATGAGGCAAGAGCCGGATTCGGCGATAAAATCATCGTAACAAGATATAACGACGGTTCAACGGAAGTCGAGGACTTTGGCCGTGGCTGTCCTGTTGACTGGAACAATAACGAACAGCGCTATAACTGGGAACTCCTTTTCTGCGAACTTTATGCAGGCGGAAAATATGAGGGAGTGGGAGATTATGAATTCTCCCTCGGTCTTAACGGACTTGGTCTCTGTTCAACCCAGTATGCTTCCGAATGGATGGATGCAGAAATCTGCCGCGACGGATTTATCTATAAGCTCCATTTTGAAAAAGGCGAAAACGTTGGCGGACTTATGAAAGAACCCACCACAAAGCGCAAAACCGGTTCAAAAATCAGATGGAAAGCAGATAAAGAAGTTTTTACGGATATTGCGGTTCCGCTTGAATGGTATCAGGAAGTTATTAAGCGCCAGGCCGTTGTTAACTCCGGAGTTGTTTTCGTTCTCCGCGATCAGAAAATAACCGGAGGATTTGAAACATACGAATACGTTTATGAAAACGGAATCAGCGACTATGTTAAAGAAATTGCCGGAAATGAGGCTGTTCTTACCGGAACACAGTTCTGGCAAGGAGAAAGAACCGGCCGTGACCGTGAGGATAAACCGGAATACAAGGTAAAAATGCAGATTGCCTGCTGTTTTTCCAACAGAGTTAAGGCTATCGAATATTACCATAACTCCAGCCATCTTGAACACGGCGGCTCTCCAGAAAAGGCAGTAAAATCCGCCTTTGTAAGCCAGATAGATGCTTATCTTAAAGCGAACAACAAATATCTTAAAAACGAGAGCAAAATAAACTTCCAGGACGTTGAAGACTGTCTTGTTCTTGTATCTTCCTCTTTCTCCAGCCAGACTTCTTATGAGAACCAGACCAAGAAGGCAATCACCAACAAATTTGTTGCCGAGGCCATGACAGAGTTCCTTAAGCACCAGCTCGAGGTTTTCTTTATCGAAAACCCGGATGATGCAGTAAGAGTTGCAGAACAGGTTCTTATCAATAAAAGAAGCCGCGAGAATGCAGAGAAAACAAGACAGAACCTTAAAAAGAAGCTGACCGCGACTATGGATATGACCAACCGCGTTCAGAAATTTGTTGACTGCCGTACCAAAGATACCGCAAGAAGAGAAATCTATATCGTAGAGGGCGACTCTGCATTGGGCGCATGTAAACAGGGAAGAGATTCCGAGTTCCAGGCAATTATGCCCGTTCGAGGAAAAATCCTTAACTGCCTTAAGGCGGACTATGATAAAATTTTTAAAAGCGATATCATCACCGACCTTCTTAAAGTTCTCGGCTGCGGAGTTGAGGTAAAGAGCAAGGCAAACAAAGAACTTTCTTCCTTCGATATCGAAAACCTTCGCTGGAACAAAGTTATAATCTGTACCGATGCTGACGTTGACGGATATCAGATCAGAACCCTTATTCTTACAATGCTCTATCGTCTTACTCCGACTCTTATCGAGGAAGGTTTTGTATATATTGCGGAATCTCCTCTTTATGAAATAACCTGTAAAGAGGACACATATTTTGCATATACCGAGGATGAAAAAACAAGAATCATCGAAAAACTCGGCAAGGCAAAATATACCGTTCAGCGTTCAAAAGGTCTTGGTGAAAACGAAGCGGATATGATGTGGCTAACCACCATGAATCCGGAAACCAGAAGACTTATAAAAATAACCCCAAGCGAAGCCGCAGCAACATCCGAGATGTTCGACCTTCTTTTGGGCGATAACCTTCAGGGAAGAAAAGATTTCATCGCGACAAACGGATACCTCTATCTCGACGACATGGATCTTTCCTGATGCTTTTTAATTAAAGAAACGAAAGGGGCTTTATTTATGATAGCAAAAATAGCTGTTGATAAGGCCGCTTTCGGCTTCGACAGACTTTTCGATTATGCTGTTCCAACAGAACTTGAAGATAAAATAAAAACCGGCTGCAGGGTTATGGTTCCTTTCGGCTTTGGTGAACAGAAAAGACAGGGAATGGTCTTCGGGCTTTTTGATGAACCGGAGGATGGTTCAAAAAAGCTTAAAAACATAGCTTTTCTTCTTGATGAAGAACCTGTTCTTTCCGATGAACTTATCCAGCTTGCACAGCATCTTGCGGTTTATACTTTTTGTCCCCTTTTTGAAGCAGTTAAAGCGATGCTCCCTCCGGGACTTAACTATAAACCTGTTTATAAATATTTTGCAGCGGGAGAATCCGATGATGATGAGGAACAGCGGATTTTAAATTGGCTCCGAAAGCGTAAAAACGGCGCGGAGGGCGAAAATATAAACAAGGCTTTTGGATTTTCGGATTCCGTGCTCATTGATTCCATGGCGGAAAAAGGAATCCTTATAAAAGAAGAAGCCACAAAGAGAAAAATCGGCGACGAAACCGCAAAAATGGCAAAGCTATCCGAAAAACAGCTGCTTTTAATGGAAGACGGAGGCTCTTTATTAAAAAAGCCAACTCCAAAACAGGCGGATGTTATGGCGTTTCTTTCCGATGTCGGAAATGCAAGCGTTAAAGAAATCGGATATTTTACCGGAGCGGGAAAAGCTGTTTTGGATAACCTTGAGAAAAAAGGCGTGCTCGAGTTTTTTGAGCAGGAAACCTTCAGAAGACCTTATAAGGACGAGGTTAAAAGAATCGACCCGGAAAGCATAGTTCTTTCCGAAGAACAGCAGAACGCCTTTGAAGGTGTTTCAAAGCTCTGTGATGAAGAAAAGGGAAGCACTGCTTTGCTTTTTGGCGTTACCGGAAGCGGTAAGACACAGGTTTTTATAAAACTGATTCAAAGGGAGATAGAAAAAGGCCATCAGGTTATTCTGATGGTGCCGGAAATTTCTCTTACTCCTCAGATGATGAATAAATTTTTTGCATATTTCGGGGATTCCGTTGCGGTTGTTCATTCTGCTCTTTCTGCAGGAGAACGCATTGACGAATGGAAGCGTATCTCAAGCGGAAAAGCAAGAATCATAATCGGAACCCGTTCTGCGGTTTTTGCTCCGGCAAAAGAACTTGGACTTATTATCATGGACGAGGAGCAGGAACAGAGCTATAAATCCGACAGAAGCCCAAGATTCCATGCAAGAGATGCGGCACTTTTCAGAAGCAAAAAACTTGGTATTCCGCTTCTTCTTGCTTCCGCAACGCCTTCGATAGAAACTTTTTATAAGGCGCAAAAAGGAAAAATAAATCTTTTCGAAATGACCGAAAGATACGGAGGAGCAAAACTTCCGGATTCGGTTATAGTGGATATGAAAGAGGAACTTCTTTCCGGAAGGACAGGCGTTTTAAGCGAAGCACTCGCGGAAGAAATTCAGTATAACCTCGATAATAACCGCCAATCCATTCTTCTGATGAACAGAAGAGGATACAATACTGTTGCAAGATGTGCCCAATGCGGTACTGTAAAAGAGTGCCCAAGATGCAATATTCCGCTTATTTATCATAAGGCAAACGGAAGGCTTATGTGCCATTATTGCGGACACAGCGAACAGATGAGCATAAAATGCGATGCCTGCGGCAGTGAATACGTTATGTATTCCGGCTGCGGAACCCAAAAGGTAGAAGACCAGATTCAGGAGCAGTTCCCGAATGCAAGGATTCTTCGAATGGATCTTGATACCACCATGGCAAAGTTCAGCCATGATAAACATTTTTCTGATTTTGCCGACGGCAAATACGATATCATGGTCGGAACCCAGATGGTAGCAAAAGGCCTCGATTTTCCAAACGTAACGCTGGTTGGCGTTCTTGCGGCGGATATGAGCCTTTATGGCGGAGATTACAGAAGCTATGAAAGAACCTTCGGACTTCTTACCCAGGTTATCGGAAGATGCGGAAGAGGAAAACTTTCCGGAAGAGCATATATTCAGAC
>JAFYOZ010000142.1 GCA_017547705.1 Oscillospiraceae bacterium | reverse complement strand
GGACAGGTAAACAAAGGCAAATTCTGCCCCAACTGCGGAGCAAAGAAACCTGCAGCAGAACCGCTTTATAAATGCGATAAATGCGGTTGGGAACCGGAAGATCCCAAAAATCCGCCCAAATTCTGTCCCCAGTGCGGCGATAAATTCACCGACGAAGATATTAAATAATTTATAATTGTTTTCAGGAGGATATTACTATGAAAAACAGCAAACTTATGGGTGTTCTTGCATACCTTGGAATTTTTGTTCTTGTTCCGCTTTTTGCAGCAAAAGATGATCCTTTCGCACGTTTTCATACTAACCAGGGACTTGTAAACTTCATCGTTGCAATTATTGCAGGTGCTCTTTCTGCAATTCCCTTTATTGGTATTGTATTTTCTGTTGTTGCTTTTGTTACCTTCATTTTCCAGATTATCGGAATTATCAATGTTTGCAAAGGCGAAACCAAAGCCCTTCCTCTCATTGGTGGAATCCAGCTTATTAAATAATTATGCACTGAATAAAAAATCCTCCGCAAAATGCGGAGGATTTTTTTATTTAAAATATTCCGGATCTTTAACTATAAAAATAGGGAATGGCGGATCATTCGGGCGATTTAAAAAATCGCATTTCATAACATTATACTGTGCTCCGGGAAGAGATTTTACAAATTCGAGGATTGCATCGCGCTCGGAATATCCGTTGTTGCGTCCGTAATAGATACAGAGGGAGAGCATACCGCCGGGTTTAAGAATATCAAGAGATTTTTTTATTGCGGGGATGCTCGTTTCCGCTCTGGTAAAAACGTCATGGCTTCCACCGGGAAGCCAACCAAAATTAAAAACAATACAGTCGGCAGAGTTTGGTTCTGCTACAGTATCGATTTCGCTGTGGCTAATACAAAAAACCTCGGACATATCCGAAAATCCGTGTTCATCAAGATTTGCTCTTGTGGATTCCACAGCTTCCGGCTGAATATCCATGGCGATAACCTTTCCGTCTTTTCCGCAAAGCTCGCAAAGATATACGGAATCGTGACCGTTGCCGGAAGTTGCGTCGATGCAAAAATCTCCGGGCTTAACATGCATTTTTAAAATTTTATGGACTATACCAAGTGCGCTGAAGGGGCTGAACATTATATATACCTCCAAAAACGGAAAATTTCTGATATAATCCTATGCTTTTATTAAGAATATGTCAAGATAATATTTTATAATATAATACTCATAAATATATAAATGCGATTTTATAGGGCTAAATTATGAACAAAAATCAAATTTTCCTTATAATATAAAAAATGATTTGCAATTTTTTCTGTTTTATATTATAATTGCCGTTAGATATGCAGAAAGGAATGTTTATCACTATGAAAAAAATGCTTGCCGTAATTCTCGGCCTTATGCTTATTTTGCTCTCCGCAACCGGATGTGCAAGACCTGATCCCACCTATGTTGATCCCGAAGATTTTGACGTTGAATTCTATCCCGTAAGTGTTGAAGGCAAAACTTTTGCTTCCGGTCTTACCGCTATTCAGATTGTTATGAATACCCCCAACGTTGAACTCGGTGCAGGCGAAATCAGAATCTTCAATGCATCCACCGGAGAAAGAATTGCAAGATACGATGCCCGTATGGATACCGATTATATCTATATCAACAGCGGCACCAATCCTGCTTATGCACAGCTTATCATCTTCCTTCCGGAAGGTCAGTATTTTGAAGCCGGCGAAAGCTATTATGTAACTATGGATGAAAAATTTATCTATGTTGACGACATCAAAGATTTTGTTGGCGAAGTTAAAGAAGGCGAATGGGAATTCACTGTTGCAGAATTTGGTTATGACGGCAACATCACCGAAATGCCCACCATTTATCTTGTTGGCGATACTATCGAAATCCCTGTTGCTCTTGCTGATGAAGCAACTCTTGCTGTTCTTAACTATGATAACGTTGCTGTCGTTTCTGCAGAGCAGAGAGCACTTTTTGAAAACGGAACCTTCACTCTTGAAGCAATCCAGGCAGGAACCACCGCTATTTCCGTAATGTTCATTGATGAAAACGGAAACCATATCGAAACCCTTGCATTCACCGTAACCATTAAATAATTCCAAAAATGACTAAAAGAGCCGCAGTTTTGCGGCTCTTTTTTTATACTTTGTATTGCCTTAGATTTTTATTTGTTATATAATAATATATAACTATGCAAATAAAAGGAGATAAAAATTTGAAAGTAAATCTTCTCTGTCATACACCGAACCCGGAAAAAACAATCGCAGCTGCTGCAAGACTTTGTTACAGCAACTCCGGAGCAGACGAGCTTTTTGAAGGAATGACCGATGAAAAAGCATGTGATTATGTCGCAATGCTCGAAAAACTCGGACACGAAAGCCCCCTTGAACATGTAACTTTTACTTTTACTATTGAGGGAGTTTCCAGAGCTTTTCTTGCACAGATTACAAGACACAGAATCGCTTCTTTCAGCGTTCAGAGCCAGCGCTATGTAAATAAAGAGGGACATTTTGAATTTATCGTTCCTCCGAGCATTATGGAGAATGAAGAGGCTCTTGCTGAATATAATAAAATTATGGAAACCTGCAGCGAAAGCTATAGAAAACTTACCGAAATTCTTAAAAAACAGGCTACCGAAGAATTTATCACAGAAGGAAAAAAAGGGGAAGATGCCCAGAAACTTGCAGAGAAAAAAGCAATCGAGGATGCAAGATTTGTTCTTCCCAATGCATGCGATACAAAGATGATAGTTACCATGAATGTTCGCAGCCTTAGAAATTTTTTCCGTCTTCGCTGCTGCAGCAGAGCACAGTGGGAAATAAGAGCTGTTGCAGATGAGATGCTCCGTCTTTGCAGACAGGAAGCACCCTCTCTCTTTGCTCATGCAGGCCCTTCCTGCATTTCCGAAGGAAGATGCTCCGAGGGAAAAATGAGCTGCGGAAAACCAAGAACCGAACTTATGGTTAAATAAGGAGAAAAAATGGTATATATTTTTCTTGCGGAAGGCTTTGAAGAAATGGAAGCCGTTATCCCTTTCGATATGCTTAAAAGAGCCGGAATAGACGTTAAAACTGTCGGAATCGGCGGAAAAAATATTCCCGGAACTCACGGACTTTGCATAAATGCGGATTTATCCGATGATGAAATGGATTTTTCTGATATGGAGGCGATTTTGCTTCCCGGTGGACTTCCCGGTGCGGAAAATCTTAAAAATTCAGAAACCGTTAATAATGCGGTAAAATATGCGCTTCATAATGATAGGGTAATAGCTGCGATTTGTGCTGCGCCCGGAGTTGTTCTTTCCGGAACAGGAGCACTTCTTAATAAAAAATATACATGCTATCCCGGTTTTGAAGTTTCCGAGGGAGAATATACCGCAAAACCGGTTGAATCCGACGGAAAACTGATAACCGCAAACGGTCCTATGTCCGCTTTGGATTTTTCCAATGCAATTATTTCTGTTCTTAAATAACTGATACGCCAAAAAAGCCCTGCGCTTTTAGGCACAGGGCTTTTTCTCAATTATGGATTTTTTAAATCAACCGCAGCCACAGCCGCAACCACAATCGTTATTGCAGCCACAGCCGTTGTTGCCAAAGGTATTTCCGTTTCCGCAGCAGCAGAAGAGAAGGATAAGGATGATGATCCACCAGCAGCAGTTATTGTTTCCGAACATGAAATTTCACCTCGTAAAGATAATTTATATCGGCGTTTTTGCCGGTATGCTATATATTATGAAAATTCCGGTACGTTGGTTACAAAAACGTTTTTTGCGTTTTTCATCTGCCGTGAAGGGAGGACTATATGAACAACAAAGAATTTGAAGATTTCTTCAAAGACCTTGAACCGGCGGATATTCCGCTTGCTCCGGATGATGAAAAAGAGGATCTTGTTTTTTCCTCTTTCTTTGAAGATAAAACAACTCCGGCACATAAAAAAGATGAGGAGAAACCTCTTGATACTGTAAAAAAACAGAAAGAGCAGGAATTTACCTTCGAAGATGATATTTTTGCTCCGCCGCCATCCGATGAAGAAGAACCTGTTTTTAAGGCGGCTCCTGCAAAAGAATATAAACCGGAAAAGAAAAAAGAAGATCCGGAAAAAGATTCCTATGCAGAAAAAGCAAGAAAAAAGAAAAGAAGAAGACTTAATACCCTTTATAACTGGCTTGTTACAATAATTTGGGTTGCGGGTGTTCTTGCGGTTTCTGTATTTATAGCTTCTTTTGCTCTTTCCAGCATCAACGACCTTGTAGGTTTCAGCAAAGAGAGCAGGGAGGTCGAAATCACCATTCCGGAAGGATATGATCTTTCCCAGATTGCAGAGCTTCTTGAAAAGAAAGGAATCATCGATGAACCTTTTACCTTTGAGGTTTATGCAAGGGTAAAAGATATGGACCAGAAGCTGGATTCCGGTACCTTTGTTCTTAACTCCAACCTTGGATATGACCAGATTTTCCAGGTTCTTAAGAGAAAAGAAGCAGCAAAGAACGTTGTAAGCATTACTTTCTATGAAGGTATGAAAATCAGCGATATTGCAAAACGCCTTGATGAAAACGGCGTTTGTGATTATGATGAATTTATGCTTGCTGCCCAGACAGAAACTTTTGAATATGAATTCGAAAATATGATGGGCGAAAATGAATATATCTATTATAAATGGGAGGGTTATCTTTTCCCGGATACCTATGAGTTCTTTACAAACTCCACCCCCAGAAGCGTAATGATTAAATTCATCGATAACTTTAATAACAAAATTTCCGGATATTATGACCGTATGCAGGAACTTGGAATGAGCCTTGATGAGGTTATCACCCTCGCTTCCGTAATCCAGTCCGAAGCAGCATACCGTACCGATATGGATAAAGTTTCTTCCGCATTCCATAACCGTCTTGCAAAAGGTTCCGGTCTTCCGTATCTTCAGTCCGACGTAACCTGGTTCTATTATGAACAGGAAATTATGCCTTATGTTGAGGATGAAGCTCTTTCCGATGCATACCACACTTCTTATGACACCTATTATAAGCAGGGACTTCCGGTTGGACCTATTTGTAACCCCGGTCTTAATGCAATCGAAGCAGCTCTTTATCCCGAAGATACAAACTATTATTACTTTGTAACGGACAGAGAAGGAAACTTCTATTATGCTTCCACTCTTGCACAGCACGAAGCAAATATCATTGCCGCAGGCAGAGGATAAAATCAGTATTAAAAAACACCCTTTTTGATAAAAGGGTGTTTTTTGTTGCCCGAAAAATTAAAGCTTCATATAATGTAATGTATTTTTAAAAAAGACGGGCGGTATTTTTTATGATTAAAGATTATTATTTTCTTTTAAGTTCCATCACAAGCGCAGTAAAAGGCGAAAAAATATTGGAGAAAAACGGCTACAGAGCGCATGTTTTTAAGGATTCTTCTATAAATCCTTATGGCTGCGGATATATCATAAAAGCAAGAGGAAACCGGGAAAACATGGAAGAGATTCTTAAAAACGGCGGAGTTCGCATTAACGAAATAAGGGAGGCATAAATATGCTTTATTTTGATAATTCGGCAACAAGTTATCCAAAGCCAAAAAGCGTTATGGATGCCGTTAGTGAAAGCTTTTTATATTACGGAGCAAACCCGGGAAGAAGCGGTCATTCTCTTGCCATGAAAACAGCTGAAAAGGTTTTTGAATGCAGAGAAAATGCAGGAAAACTTTTTGGAATAAGCGAACCGGAAAATATTGTTTTTACTAAAAACTGCACAGAGGCGCTTAATGCGGTAATTATGAGCATCGGGGAAAAGGGAGGGCATTTTATAATATCCGACCTTGAGCACAACTCGGTGCTCAGACCCTTGTATGAGCTAAAAAACCGCGGTATAATCAGCTTTTCTGTTGCAGAAACTTTTGAAGGCGACTTTGAAAAAACGGTTAAATCATACGAAAATCTTATGCGAAGCGATACAAAAATGATAGTTGCAACAGGTGCATCAAACGTTTTTGGAACCAAGCTTCCTGTCTCGATGCTCGGAAAAACAGCCCATGAGCACGGGGCTCTTTTTCTTCTTGACGGAGCGCAGACAGCAGGTTCGGAAAAGATAGATATGGAGGGAGAAAATATAGATTTCCTTTGCGTTCCGGGGCATAAAGGATTATTGGGACCGATGGGAACAGGGCTTCTTTTAACAAAACGTCCGGAACTTATGGAACCGCAGATTTTTGGCGGAACGGGAAATTTTTCTCTTCTTCCAAAACAGCCGAAGGAACTTCCGGAGATGATGGAAAGTGGAACACTTAACGTTCCCGGAATTTGCGGACTTTCCGCAGGAATCGATAAAGTTTTATCCGAAGGAGAAGAAAATATCGGAAAAAGAGAGGCGGAACTTGCCTGTTATATCTGGGACGAACTTGATAAAATGGGTGGCATAAAGCTTTTTTCATCAAGGCCGGAATATAGAACACATGCACCGGTAATTTCCTTCGTTATCGGGGATTTTTCCGGAGAAGAAACAGCAAGAATCCTATCGGAAAATAATATTGCCGCAAGGGGAGGATTCCATTGTTCTGCTTTAGCGCATTTTAAAGCGAATACAGAAAAACGAGGAACCTGTAGGATAAGCGTCGGAACCATGAATAGTTTTGATGAGGCAGTAAAACTTATAAAAATTATCGCTTCTATTATAAAAAACAATAACTGTTTACAAAATAACTCTTGAAATATAACTCGCTTGTGATATTATTATATTAATAGAAACTATAACTTTATGTTTAATATAAAAGAGGTAAAAATATGGGTGAGTTTGCATTTTCCTGGAATAACATACTCAACGTCCTCAAAACTTTTGGGATATGGGATCTTATAGATATCGTAATTATTGCGGTACTTTTATATAGGGTGCTGATATTTGCAGCCAACAGCCGAGCAGGACAGCTTCTTAAAGGTATTTTTGTTATGCTCGTTATGTATATAATTGCGGCTGCCTTCGATTTAAAGAGCACATCTTATCTTCTTGAACAGGTTTTCAGCTTTGGAATTATCGCTATTGTTGTTGTATTCCAGCCGGAACTTCGTCATGCGCTCGAAAGCATGGGTAAATCGAAGATATCCAACCTCTCTTTCCTCAACTTCAATGCAGAAAAAGTGGATGACGAAACCGTTATCCGCGAATGTATTGACGAAGTTGTTGAAGGCGTTTCTGATTTGGCAAGAGATAAAGTTGGCGCTCTTATCGTTTTTGAAAGAGAAACAAAGCTTGGAGAAATTATTTCGACAGGTACGATTATTAACGCACAGCCGAGTAAAGAAATTATCGGAAATATCTTCTTCCATAATGCTCCTCTCCATGACGGCGCAACAATTATCCGCGGAGGAAGAATTTATGCTTCCGGATGTTTCCTTCCGCTTTCACAGAACTATGATATCAGCAATATGCTTGGAACAAGGCACAGAGCCGCTCTTGGTATGAGCGAAAACAGCGACGCTGTAACTGTTGTTGTATCCGAAGAGACCGGCGTAATCTCTATGGCGATTAACGGAAATCTCTATCGCGATCTTACTCCGTCGCTTCTTAAAAAGCGCCTTGAGGAACTTTTGGTTCCGGAAAAATCTGAACCCGTTGTATCCAAATTTTTTGGAAAAGGAGGAGCAGAGGAAAAATGACCGGAAAGATTTTTAAAGATAAAAGAATTGTTTTTGCTCTTTCGATTCTTCTTTCGTTTGTTCTTTGGCTTGTTGTTTCGCTTTTTCTCCGTCCAACAGGCGAAATCGTAATATCCGGAGTCGGAGTTAACGTAAATGTACAGTCCGGAATTTTGGGAGAACTTGGACTTTCTGCCATTGAAGGCGCAGAAAGAACTGTTGATGTTACAATAAGCGGCCAGCGTTCCGTAATCGGTGGTATTTCCGCGGAAGATATTTCTATCTCTCCGTCGCTTTCCGGTGTTACCGGTGCAGGTATTTTTGAACTTGAACTTCGAGCAAGCAACAACAGCTCCAAAGAGTTCGAAATAGTAAATATTTCTCCTTCCACCATAATTGTAAAATTCGATAAATATATCGATAAAATAATCAGCGTCGAATATATAATAAACGGTGAATATAATATTCCCGATGAATATATTCAGGAAGAGATTTTTACAGACCCGAAAGAAATAGTCATAACCGGCCCGGAAATTGATATTTCGACCATCGACAGAGCGGTTGTTGAAGTTGAACTTAACGGAGATTTTGAAAGCACTTTTTCTGTTGCAGGAGAACTTGTTCTCGTTGATAAGGACGGAGAACCTGTTGCCTATAACCCGGAAAAAGTAACTCTCAGCGACTATACCGCAACGGTTAATGTTCCGGTTCATAAAATGGCAAAAATGCCGATTTCTTTTGATTATATCAATGTTCCGGCGTTCTTTGATACCTCCAAAATCAGATACAGCCTTTCTACGGATTCTATTATTGTTGAGGGAGAAGATTATTATATCAACAAATACAGCGAATTCTTTGTTGGATACGTTGATATGAGCCTTATAAGCCTTGATAATCCATCTTTCAGATTCAATGTTATTCTTCCGGAAGGACTTACCATTCAGGATTATGTTGATGAAGTAAATATCGATTTTGACCTTGAAGGATATGTTGAAAGGGAATTTAATGTAACCCAGATAAATATTATTAACGATCCTAAGGAATACAAGGTAACCTCCAATGCACAGAAAATTTCTGTAAAGCTTATTGGCCCGGAAGACGTTATCGACAGCCTTTCCGCAAAGGATATAGTTGTTGAGGTCGATATGAGCACAAGAGAAATTTCTCAGACAGGACAGTATCGCGTCAGAGCGAATGTTTTCCTTCCCGGTGGAGAAAATGCCTGGGCAATAGGAGATTATTCCGTAACCATTACTGCAAAAGCAAGGTAATAACAGAAAAGAGGCTCAATAAACAGAGCCTCTTTTATTTAATAATACAGGAGATTTTAAAAAATGCCTATTATTGTTTCTGAAATAAGAATACTTCCAGGAGAGCCGAAGGAAAAGGCTTTTGAAAAAGCGCTTTCGGTGCTCAAGATAAAACCGGCGGAAGCAAAAGAGGTTTATCTTTCAAAAATCTCCGTGGATGCGAGAAAAAAAGACAGGGTGAATCTTGTTTGTTCCGTAGCGGTAAGCTGCGATAATGAAGAAAAAATCGCAGAAAGAGCAAAAGGAAAAAACATCGTGCTCAGAAAAATTCTTCCGACGGAAATTCCGGTGCTCAAAAATAAACCGGCTGTCCGTCCGGTGATAATCGGATTTGGCCCGGCAGGTATGTTTGCTGGATTGTACCTTGCAAGAGCAGGTGCTTGCCCGATTATTTTTGAACGCGGAGCAAAAGTTGAGGAAAGAACCGCCGCAGTTGAAAATTACTGGAAAGGCGGAGTGCTCAACGAAAGAGCAAATGTTCAGTTCGGCGAGGGTGGAGCAGGAACTTTTTCTGACGGAAAGCTTACCACCAGAATCAATGACCCGAGATGCGATTTTATCATAAAAGAATTTGAAAAACACGGTGCACCGAAAGAGATTCTTAGCAAGGCAAAACCTCATATCGGAACGGATATGCTCAGAGAAGTTGTAAAAAATATCCGCGAAGAGATAATTTCTCTTGGCGGAGAGGTGCGTTTTTTATCAAAAGTTGATGATATAGGCGTTAAAAACGGAAAAATCGTTTCCGTTTCAGCAGAAGGTATGGATTTTTCTGCGGAAAATGTAATAATTGCCGCCGGCCATAGCGCAAGGGATACTTTTGCGATGCTCAAAGAAAAAGGCGTGCTCATGGAAGCAAAACCTTTTTCCATTGGTGTAAGAATTGAGCATCTTCAGGATGATATAAACCGCGCACAGTATGGAGAATTTGCAGAAAATCCGGCTCTTTGGGCGGCGGAATATCAGCTTTCTCATCATGTTGGAGAAAGATGCGCATATACTTTCTGTATGTGTCCAGGCGGATATGTTGTTCCCTCCGCTGATAGGGAAGAAGCAATCGTTACCAACGGAATGAGCTGTTTTGCCCGTGACGGAAAAAACGCAAACTCCGCTTTGGTTTGTTCCGTTTCAGCAGAAGATTTTGGCGGCGACCCTTTTAAGGCCATGGCGTTCCAGCATGAGATTGAGAAAAAGGCTTTCGAGATGGGAAAAGAAAAAGCTCCTGCTCAAACAGTCGGCGCATTTCTTAACGGAGGAACTTCAAGATTCGGAAAAGTCGAACCGACCTATGCAAGAGGCGTTGTTGACCAAAAACTTTCTGAACTTTTTCCGGAGGAAATTACATCCGTGCTCAAAACCGGTCTCCTTGCCATGGATAGAAAACTCCATGGATTCGCTTCTCCTGATGCTGTGCTCACCGGCCCGGAAACAAGAACAAGTTCTCCGGTTCGCATAACCAGAAACAGCGAAACTCTTGAAGCAATAGGCATAGAAGGACTTTATCCCTGTGCCGAAGGTGCTGGCTATGCCGGCGGAATCATGTCCGCAGCAGCGGACGGAATCCGCTGTGCAGAAAAAGTGCTCGAAAAGCTTCTTGACTTATGATTGGTGAAGAGGTATAATGCTGAAAAAACTAAGGAGATAACGCAATGTATTTACAGAGAAAACAGTTCAATACCGCTTCTGTAAGCCCAAAAAACTGGTGTCCGGTTTTTGGGTCTGCATTGCAATATTCAAATTGCGGAAAATAGTTTTTCGCAAAATGTTTGATGTAGCGGCAGGCTGTGATTTTTTCATGGCCTGCTTTTTTATTATCTGAAAGGAGCTTATTATGGAAAGCGAAAAATATCTTAGGGAATTTTATGAAACCGTTGATGAAAACAGCCGACTTGATTCGCGTTATGGACATATTGAATTTATCGCAACCATGAAATATATTGAAAAATATCTTAAACCCGGCGACAGAGTTATAGAAATCGGTGCAGGAACCGGAAGATACAGCCATACCTTGGCAAAAAGAGGATATAAAGTTGATGCGGTTGAACTTTTGGAGCATAATATAGAAATTTTTAATGCGAATACAGAGCCGGATGAAGAAGTGAATATCTCAAAAGGGAACGCAGTAAATCTTTCTGATTTTGAAAGCGAAACATACGATATAACTCTTTTGCTCGGGCCGATGTATCACCTTTT
>JAFYOZ010000141.1 GCA_017547705.1 Oscillospiraceae bacterium | reverse complement strand
GTGCTACCCGGTTTCTTTTGGTTACAAAAGAAATGGGGTAGTATTCTTATGAAGACACCTCATCACCGCCTACGGCGGAGCTTCTCCTCAAGGAGAAGCCTTAAAAAGAATCCCCCAGTCATTTTTCTGCGAAAAATGCCAGCCCCCTTTAACAAGGGGGCTTTTTTAGGATAATTTATAATAGAGACAAAAATTATATCCGGTTTTTGCGATGTAATCCTCGAGGGTTAAAATTACGGGGTTGCCTTCGCCGAATTCTCTCATAACCTTTCCGCCGACGTTATAAAAACGATAGAGATTTTTTCCATTTTCGTCTTTTCCTGCGGCAGTAAAAGCAACGTAGTGTGCGGTTCTTGGCTTTTTATAATACATAACAATGGCTTCTTTTGCGCCGTTATTAAGAATTTCATCAGGAGAGAGGGAAACTTCGACTGTTTCGCCCTTTTTCTCCATAAAACGCTTCATAAAATATGCGTTTGTTCCAAAAACCCCGCGGAAAAAACAACCTTTTTCCATTTCGGAAGCGAGTCTTGGAATACCGATGACTCTTCCGCGGGAAAAAAGAATGTTCCAGTAGGCAATACAGCCGCATCCGCAATATGCAAAGTTTCTTGCGGAATATTTGATGCAGGAAAGGCGGTTTTGGTTCTCGATGAACCCATCCGCAGAAAAACCGTTTTTAACGGTTTTTTCGAGGGTTTTTATAACTCTTCTGTTATGTTTAAGGTTTTCCTCTTTTGAATAGGAAAGATTGCTGAAATCAAATCCAAAAATTTTCATCACAGATAAAGATTCATATAGTCGGCATCAAAATATTCTCCGTCGATGCAGAAAAAGTTTTTGTATGTGCCGATTTTTTCAAAACCGAATTTTTTATAAAGTGCGATTGCTTTTTCGTTATCGGAGCGTACTTCGAGCTGAACAACCTTTGCTCCGGATTTTTTGCAAAAATCCATAAGTATGTTCATAATTCCGCTGCCGATTCCTTTTCCCCAATAATCTTTTCTGACGGAGATTGCGATTTCTCTTCTGTGAGCAAAACGCTCTCTTCCGGATACAACGGAAACAGCGCCTGTTCCGATAAGTTCGCCCTCGTCATAAGCAACAATCATAACAGAACCGGGGTTTCCGGCATATTTGCGGATAAAATCCGCCTCCTGGGAGATGGAAAAAGGAATTCCCTCTGCGCCAAAGGTAAGGTTATCTGTTTCTCCGCCGACTATCTTGCAGTATTCAAGAAATTTTCCGGCATCGGAAGGTTCTGCTTCGCGATAAGTTATGTTCATAGGCATAAATGTCACCTCAAAAGCGTATTATAATATGTTTTAACATCCGCCGCAGCCGCTGCATTCTCCGGAGCAGGAACCGCAATCGTTTTTGCAGTTATCGCAATCTCCGCAATCGCCGCAGTCATGGCAGGAATGGTTTTTTGTATCAAGGTTGCTTCCGCTGGAAAGGAATGCTTCGCATTCTCCGCCAAGAAGAACTCCCTCCGGCTTTTTATCAAAACGAAGACAGGAAGAGGTATCTCCCCTTTTTTTGTATGCACAGTGGTGGCATACAAGGTCGCGGTTAGAGATTTCTTTTCCGCCTTCACCAAATACCGTAATGCGGTCGGGAATATAGTTATGTCCTTTTCCGCCGTTTTTACATCTGCAGTTTTTCTTTTCCGAGGGGATCGCCTCCTAACTTTAAATAAAGATTATATAAATTATATCATCATATCGAAATTATAGCAACGGAAAAACCATCACAAAATCCATAAAAAACCTTAAAAAACACCCTAAAAATCCCATAAGATGGGGATAAATTTGACATTTACGCCCTTTTTTAATATAATATGTTTTAATGTAAAAAGGAGGGGCTTTATGCTGGAAAAACTAAAAAAAGCAGAAAGCCTTGTATCCAAAATAAAGCCGCGGCATCTTATTGCAGTTTTCTTTCTTCTTGTTGCGGCGTTTATTGTGCTCTGGTCCGCATCCAGAATAAAAGAGGTAACGGTTGATATCGACGGCCAAAAAACAACCATAGTAACCGCCATTGTTGACCCATACAGAATCCTCGATCTATTGGAAGTGGAACTCGAACCAAAGGACAGAATAACCATAACCGGTTTTGATAACCGCGGGTTCTTCGGAGAACTTGGTCAGAACGAGGGCCTTATAAGGATACAAAGCGCCGTTAATATTAAAATTACGGCAGATAAGCTTATATATCATGTAACCGTTGCAAAAGGCGATACTGTTTCCGATGCGCTGGATATTTCCGGGCTGGAGGTAAGGGAACACGATATTCTCGATACCGAGGAAACAAAGGAACTTTCTAACGGGGACGACATAAGAATAACCCGTGTGGATTATATCATCACCACAGAGGAAGAAACTATCCAGAGAGAAAAAACATATCGCGGAACTTCCCTCATCGGCGGAAACAAAAAGGTTCTTCTCTCATACGGAAAGAACGGAACCCTGCTTAAAACATACAGCCAGAAGGTTGTTGACGGAGTTTATGAGGAAAGGGAGCTTGTTTCCGAAGAGGTTCTTAAAAAACCAACAAACGACATTTATGTTGTTGGCGACGGAAGCGTTATTTCTCCGCTGGATTACGGATTCGAGATTGTTAACGGCGTTCCGACCAGTTACGAAAAGGTCTATGAAAACGTAAGGGCAACCGGATATTATGCTCCATACGGAGCAGGAACAGCAACAGGCCGTCTTGCACAGGTTGGATATGTTGCGGTTGACCCGAAAATTATTCCCTATGGAACAAAACTTTGGATAGTTGCCCACGGCAACACCGGTTTTGTATATGGCTATGCCCTTGCGGCAGATACCGGCGGCGCAATGCTTTCCGGAAAAAACTTTGTTGACCTTTATTATGAAACCTATTATGAATGTGTGCTCAACGGACTTAGATACGTTGACGTATATATTCTTGAAACCCCGAAGAAGGACTGATAAACCTCCCTTGTTAAAGGGAGGGGGACCGTCGAAGACGGTGGAGGGATTTACAAAAAGAATCCCCCAGTCTTTTTTGACCTTCGGCCAAAAAATCCAGCCCCCTTTGACAAGGGGGCTAATTATGAAGAAAGAGGTGCTTTTATTATGGTAGAATTAAGACCCATTACCGAAGAAAACTTTGAAGATTGCATTAACCTTGATGTTCGTGAAGAACAGCAGGATTTTATCGCAGAAAATATGTGCTCTCTTGCAGAAGCATACGTTGCAATGACTTCCGGTCCGGTTGTTCCGATGCCTTACGGCGTTTATGACGCAGAGCAGGATAACATGGTCGGCTTCCTTATGATCGGCTATGCAGAAGAGGGCGACGAAGATCTTCCCGAACCTTTCTATTGCATCTGGAGAATCATGACCGATGCAAACTGCCAGAAAATGGGCTATGGCACCGCTGCTCTTCAGGAAGCAATCAAAATCGTAAAAGAATATCCTCTTGGCGAAGCAAAAAAACTTTGCGCAGCATATTCTCTTGATAACGGCAGAGCAAACAGACTCTTTAAAAACGCAGGTTTTGTTGTTGGCGAACCCAACGAGGATAACAACGTCCTCGCAGTTCTCGATATCTGATAAGAGCTAAATAAATAAAAAGGATAGCACCGGTAGGTGCTATCCTTTTTTTATACTGTTTTTAAAAAATTCTCGATATCAAAATCCCGTTCGCCGTCGATGATAATGGCGCTTTCGTCTTCCGGTTTTTCAAAACCGTGCCAATACATTTCGATTTCTTCTTCCGAAACCGGAAGATTATCCGGTCCGTTTTTGCCGATTCTATCCAAAAGTCTCGCTTTGAGCACCGGTAAATCCGTCTTAATCCAGATGAGAACAGGTTCTCCGCCGTTTTCGGTTATATGAGCACGGTATTCATCTCTCTGCTTCTTTTTACAAAAAGGCATATCGATGCTGCAGGCTCTGCCCTCTCTGCAAAAATTGGCGATTTTTGCTTTTATGCGCTTTTGTGCCTCGGAATAGAGATAGGCTCTGTGCTCTGTGCTCATCATGTTTTTAAGAACATAAAAATCCGGCCAAAGCTCCTCATCAAGCGAGATTCTCGGGATTCCATAAAGAGCAAGCTGCTTTGAAAAACAGCTTTTTCCGCTTGCGGAAATTCCGCATACCATATAGATTTTCGGTCTGTTTTCCAATTTGAGCACCGCCTTTCGGGAAAAAGTCCTACTGTTAAGAAGTGGCTTTATATTTTCGCGTATCTCTCCTTGGAATCATCGCCGGCAAGACCCCAACCGCAGATATCGCCTCGCTGCATTGCTCCAAGAAGCTTGTTTCTAAGACAATCGTAACCCTCGTTCTGCTCAAGATGCTCAATGAGCATTTTTACGTGCTCGCGTTCCGTATGTTTATCCGCAGGACAGCGGCTTTTGACTATCGGGAAATGCTCATGGGCAGAAATCTTGATAATTTCGTCCTCGTGGCAATAAATAAGAGGACGGATAACGGTTATTTCCTTTCTGGAAAGCCATGTTACCGGAGAAAAACATCCGATTCTGCCCTCATCAAAAAGGTTCATCATAAAAGTTTCGACCGCATCCTCGAAGTTATGTCCAAGGGCCATTTTGTTGCAGCCGTTTTCTTTTGCAACGTCATGAAGAAGTCCCCTTCTCATTCTTGCGCAAAGGGAGCAGGGGTTCTTTTCTTTTCTGTCCTCAAAAATAACCTCGCCGATATGGGTTCTTCTCAAATCAAGCTTTACGTCGATTTTCTTGCAAAATTCCTCGATTGCGGAAAAATCCGTCTCTTCTCCGCCAAATTGAGGGTCAAGACAAACCGCAACAATATCAAAATCGATTCCGATAAAACGGCGCAAACCCGCAAGACCCGCAAGAAGAGAAACAGAATCTTTTCCGCCGGAAACACCGACGGCGATTCTGTCGCCATTTTGGATCATGTCATAATCTTCGATTGCTTTGCGCATTGCACCCATCAGTTTTTGTAAAGTGTTATCGCCGGAAATAGTAATTCCTCCTTCTTGCCTCCCCTGAAAGGGGAGGTGGCAAAACCGAAGGTTTTGACGGAGGGGTTGCAAAGATTAAACCCGGACGGGGTTACAATCTCTCAGTCACCTTCGGTGACAGCTCCTTTTACACAAGGGAGCCTAGATTTGATTAATTCCTGCGTTTTCCCAATCATAATCGCGCAGTTCGCCTTTTTCCTGCATATCCGGATAATCCCATTGGCGAAGAACCTCGTATGCCGCAACGGCAACGCTGTTGGAAAGATTAAGACTGCGAAGAGTGGGACGCATCGGGATTCTTACGGCTGTTCCCGGGTTATCAAAAAGAAGCGATTCCGGAAGACCTGCGTCTTCCCTTCCGAATACGATATAGCAACCGTCCGGATAGGAAACGTCGCTGTGGCGATGCAGTCCCTTGGTGGTGAAATAGAAGAAATCTCCGCTGTTTTTAGAGAAGAAATCCTCAAGATTATCATAAAAAGTTATATCCAGTTTATCCCAGTAATCAAGACCCGCTCTTTTAAGCTTTTTGTCGTCGATGACAAAACCCATGGGGCGGACTATATGTAATCTTGCGCCGGTTATGGCGCAGGTTCTTGCAATATTTCCTGTGTTCTGGGGAATCTGGGGTTCAACAAGAACGATATTGAGTACTGCCATGATTATCTACCGCAGCAGTGTTTATATTTTTTGCCGCTGCCACAGGGACAGGGGTCGTTTCTTCCGACTTTGTTTTTTCTTACAACAGTTGCGGAAACGCTTCCGTCGTTGGAAGCTTCAACCGGAACAGCAACCTGTTCACGCTGGGGAGCTGCTTTAACTCTTACAGTCATAAGCATCTTAACGGTATCCTCACGGATTGCTTCGATCATCTGGTCGAACATATCAAAGCCTTCGATTCTGTATTCGATAACGGGGTCGTGCTGTGCATAGCTTCTGAGATGGATACCCTGTTTAAGGTCGCTCATGGCGTCGATATGGTCCATCCATTTAAGGTCAACGTTGCGGAGAAGAGCAACACGTTCAAGTTCGCGCATGATTTCGCTTCCGAACTGTTCTTCTCTTGCGGAATAAACCTCTTCCATTCTCTTGGTAAGAATTTCGGTGATTTTATCCTTGGTGATTTCTGCGTATTCGTTTTTATCGAAGCGAAGATCTCCGTCGGTAAGAAGCCAGCCGAGGTAATAATCGCGAAGACCGTCAAGGTTCCAATCGTCTTTTGTTTCATCGGAAGAGAGATAGAGGTCAACGGATTTTTCAATGCTCTCGCGGCGCATATTTGCGATGCTTTCGCTGATATCCTCGCCCTCAAGAACTTTTACGCGCTGGCCATAGATGATTTCGCGCTGTTTGTTCATAACGTCGTCATAGCGAAGAACGCTCTTACGAATCTCGAAGTTTCTGTCCTCAACCTTTTTCTGTGCTCCTTCGATGGAGTTGCTGAGCATTTTTGCGTCGATAGGAAGATCTTCCGGAACGTTAAGGGTTTCCATAATTCCCTGAAGACGCTGTCCGCCAAAAAGACGCATAAGGTCATCTTCAAGAGAGATGAAGAATCTGGTTTTACCCGGATCACCCTGACGTCCTGCACGTCCACGAAGCTGGTTATCGATTCGTCTGGATTCGTGGCGCTCTGTGCCGATGATATAAAGACCGCCGGCATTGCGGACTTCTTCTGCCTTTGGGGCAATCTGTGCTTTATATTTATGAAGAAGCTCTGCATAGTGCTCTCTTGCAGCGAGGATATCCTCTGCGCCGGTTTCGAAATATGCGGTTGCGGCGCTTATCATCTCTTCCTCATAGCCGAGTTTTCTCATCTCTGCTTTTGCAAGGAACTCTGCGTTACCGCCAAGCATAATATCGGTACCGCGTCCTGCCATGTTGGTTGCGATGGTTACAGCACCGGGAGTACCTGCCTGGGAAACGATTTCTGCCTCTTTATCGTGGTGTTTTGCGTTGAGCACGTTATGAGCAACTCCGCGGCGTTTGAGCATGGAGCTTAAAAGTTCGGATTTTTCGATGGAAACAGTACCGACAAGAACGGGCTGGTTCTTTGCGTGTGCCTCAACGATGGAATCAATAACTGCGTTATATTTGCCTTTTTCGTTTTTATAAACAACGTCGGGCATATCCTGACGGATAACCGGTTTGTTGGTGGGAATCTCTACAACGTCAAGACCGTAAATTTCGCGGAATTCTTCGCTTTCGGTCATAGCGGTACCGGTCATACCGGAGAGCTTTTTATACATACGGAAGTAGTTCTGGAAGGTGATGGTTGCAAGAGTTTTGCTCTCTCTTGCAACAGTAACGCCCTCTTTTGCTTCGATTGCCTGATGAAGACCTTCACTATAGCGGCGGCCAATCATAAGACGACCGGTAAATTCATCAACGATAAGAACTTCGCCGTCTTTAACAACATAGTCGATATCTCTCTGCATAACGCCCCTTGCTTTAATAGCCTGGGTGATATGGTGGGAGAGGGTCATATTTTCGGAATCGTTGATATTTTCGATATTGAAATAGGCTTCTGCCTTTTTTGCGCCTCTTGGAGTAAGAGTTGCGGTTCTTGCCTTTTCGTCAACGATATAGTCCGCATCGATTTCTTCCATATCCTCTTTGGAATCGTGCTCTTTAACACGGATAGAGGTAAGGGTTTTTGCAAAGCGGTCTGCTTTCTGATAAAGGTCGGTGGATTTATCGCCTGCGCCGGAAATGATAAGAGGGGTTCTTGCTTCGTCGATGAGGATGGAGTCCACCTCGTCAACGATGGCATAGGAAAATCCGCGCTGGACGCGGTTTTCTTTATAGGTTACCATGTTGTCACGAAGATAGTCGAAGCCGAATTCGTTGTTGGTACCGTATGTGATATCGCATGCGTATGCTTCGCGGCGTTCGTCGTTTTCAACTCCGTGGATTACAAGACCGACAGTAAGACCCATATAGCTGAAAACCTTGCCCATCCATTCAGAGTCGCGCTTTGCAAGGTAATCGTTAACGGTTACGATATGAACACCGTTTCCGGTAAGTGCGTTGAGGTATGCGGGAAGAGTTTCTACAAGAGTTTTACCCTCACCGGTTCTCATCTCGGCAATTCTTCCCTGATGAAGAATGATACCGCCGATGATCTGTACCGGATAAGGTCTCATTTCAAGAACACGGTCGCAAGCTTCGCGGCATGCAGCAAATGCTTCCGGAAGAATATCATCAAGGGTCTCGCCGTTAGCAAGACGCTCTTTAAGAACATTGGTCTGGTTTTTAAGTTCTTCTTCGCTCATGGCGCGATAGGTTTCTTCAAGAGAGAGAACCTTCTGTACGAGCGGGTCGATTCTTTTAAGTTCCTTCTGGGAATAGTTGCCGAAGATTTTTTCAAGAAATCCCATTATAAATTAACTCCTTTTTATGAAAAGTGGAAATAATAACCTAATTATATATTTTACCTCTATTATATAGTATTGTCAATTAACGTAATGTAAACATTAAGCCCGGAGGGTAAGCCTCCCTTGCCTAAAGGGAGGGGGACCACGAAGTGGTGGAGGGATTCTTTTAAAGGATTCCCGTAGGGTTAGCCTTCTCCTTGAGGAGACTCCCCTGTTAGGGGAGATGTTGAGCAAAGCGAAACAGAGG
>JAFYOZ010000140.1 GCA_017547705.1 Oscillospiraceae bacterium | reverse complement strand
GGTGTAACGGATATTAAGTATTGTGATATTAGATTAACGTTTTTATTTGTTGTAATTGCATTATTTACGGCTATACGTACACCAGGTTTGCAAATAATTAATTATGCGGGATATTTTAAAGAAACCTTGCCACAAACAATAATTGAAACCGTTATAAATATAGTTATTTCAATTGTTACGTCATTTTTTTGGGGAATATATGGTGTGCTTTTAGGAACCTTGTCCGCATTAATATATAGATATTTCGATGTTATAAGTTGTTCTAACAAAATAATATTGTCAAGGTCACCCAAAAAATCTTTTTGGGTGCATTTGATTTGTGTGTTAGTAGGTTTAGTAACCCAGTTTATATATATGTTATTTTCAAATCAAATTAACACATATTTTGATTTTTTCATTGTTGGAATAATGGATTTTTTGTTTACAGGAATTTTGATGTTAATTGTTTGTTACATTGTTTTTTGCGATTTTAGAAAAACGATAAAAGAAATTATAAGAAAAAAATCAACACAAGTATGATAGTTGAATTGTTAATTAGAGTTTCCAAAAGAGATTAAAATCTATTAAGGAGCAAATAAAATGAGCCTTTTTTCTAATAAAACCCTCCTCATCACAGGAGGTACCGGTTCTTTCGGAAATGCGGTTCTCAACCGCTTTCTTGAAACGGATATCGGTGAAATAAGAATTTTCTCCCGTGATGAGAAGAAACAGGATGATATGCGCCACGAATTTCAGGTAAAAATGCCTGAAGTAGCGGACAAGATAAAATTCTATATCGGAGATGTGCGCGATCTTGCATCTGTAAAAAATGCGATGCATGGTGTCGATTACATATTTCATGCGGCCGCACTTAAACAGGTTCCTTCCTGCGAGTTTTTTCCGCTCGAAGCGGTAAAAACAAATGTAATCGGAACAGATAATGTTCTTAGTGCTGCTATTGATGAAGGGGTTAAAAGTGTAATCTGCCTTTCTACTGACAAAGCGGCATATCCGGTTAACGCAATGGGAACTTCTAAAGCGATGATGGAAAAAGTTATCGTTGCAAAAAGCCGTACGGTTTCTCCGGAAAAAACAAAAATTTGCTGCACCCGTTACGGAAACGTAATGTGTAGCCGCGGATCTGTAATTCCGCTCTGGATCGAACAGATTAAAAACGGAACACCAATCACCATTACTGAACCTAGTATGACACGTTTCATCATGTCTCTTGAAGAAGCAGTTGATCTTGTTCTTTTTGCGTTTGAACACGGAGAGAGCGGTGATATTCTTGTTCAGAAGGCGCCAGCTTGCACTATCGAAACTCTCGCAAAAGCGGTAACAGGCCTTTTTGCTCCGGAGCATGAGATAAAAGTTATCGGAATCCGTCATGGCGAAAAAATGTACGAGACTCTTCTTACAAATGAAGAATGTGCAAATGCAATCGATCTTGGAGATTTCTATCGTGTTCCCTGCGATAAACGCAGCCTTAACTATGATTCCTATTTTAAAAATGGTGATGCAAAGCGTAATGTGCTCACCGAATTCAACTCCAGCAATACAGAACTTCTTGATGTTGAGCGGGTAAAAGAGAAATTGCTTTCACTCAAATACATCAGAGAAGAACTTGAGAATAGATAAGAAAGAAATTCTCCGAATAATGATAGGAGGGCTTATATGAAATATAAAAAAGCAATGACAATAATTCTTGTTGCAATTATTGTTTTGGCAGTTGGCTTAATTGCAGCTCTTTTAATTTATTTTGGTGGTGGCGAAACCACGAAAATATATACATGGGAAAAATTTGAAGCCCTTTCGCCAGAGGAACAAATGGAATTTAAGAACAGCTTCAGAAACGAAAAAGCATTTGAAAAATGGCTTGATGAAGTACAAAGCACCGATATTTATTTACCATGGGAAAACGGGGGCAAAAAGCCAAAAGATTATACATGGGAAGAATTTGAAGCCTTGACCGCAGAACAACAAATAGCCTTCCAAAACAGTTTTAAAAAGTTCGAAAAATTTGAAAAATGGATGGAAGAAGCTACTGAAATAAAAGTAAATCTTCCATGGGAAAATGATAATAAAAAACCGGAAGAATATACTTGGGAAGAGTTTGAAGCTTTGACTGCAGAACAGCAGATGGCATTTCAGAACAGTTTTAAAAATTTTGAAGAGTTTGATAAGTGGCTTAAAAAGGTAAATCCTGAAGAAATAAAAATTGAAGAAAATCCTTCTGTAAATTGGACAAAACCAATTAATGAATATACTTGGGAAGAGTTCGAAGCTATGACTTCTGAGGAACAGATTGTTTTCCAAAACAGTTTTGAAAGCTTTGAAGATTTTGAAGAATGGATGAATAATGCCACTTTAGATGTAGAAGAGAATGTTTCTTTTGAAAAAGAAGAGCTTTTTAGTGTAACTTGGGAAGAATTTGAAGCAATGACAGGCGAAGAACAGATGATTTTCCAGAATAGCTTTGATAGCATAGAAGAATTCGACAAATGGCTCCAGGCCAATGAACCTAAATAATGAGTATGAACATCTTAGTCACCGGTTCCCGTGGTTTCGTCGGCAAGAACCTTTGCAAAACGCTTGAAACCATAAGGGATGGAAAAAACAGGACAAGAAAAATTGAAATAGGCGAGATTTTTGAATGCGATATCGATACTCCAAAAGAAGTTTTGGAGGAGTTTTGCAAAAAAACGGATTTTGTTTTCAGCTTTGCGGGGGTTAACAGACCAAAAGAGCAGAGCGAATTCATGGAAGGAAACCGCGATTTTACTGCAGAACTTTTGAGCATGCTCAAAAAACATGGCAACATCTGTCCGGTAATGTATGCAAGCTCGATTCAGGCTTCTCTCATCGGGAGATATGCAGAAAGTGAGTACGGAAAATCCAAGCTCGCAGGTGAAGAACTGGTTTTTGAGCACGCAAAAACCGGTGCGAAAGTTCTTGTTTATCGTTTTCCTAATCTTTTTGGAAAATGGTGTAAACCGAACTACAATTCTGCCGTTGCAACCTTCTGCCATAACATCGCAAACGGTCTTGATATAACCGTTAACGACCCCAATGTTGAACTCGAGCTCCTCTATATCGACGACCTTGTGGGCGAAATGCTCAATGCATTGGAGGACTGTGCTCACAGATGTGACTATAACGGTCTTGAAGCAATCTCATCCGTAAACGGAAGATACTGTTATGTGCCAAAAACGCATAAAGTTACCCTTGGAAAAATTGTTGAGCATCTGAGAAGCTTCGAAAATCAGCCAAAAACTCTCGAAATGCCGGAAATTTCGGAAGATTCTTTTGAAAAGAAGCTTTATTCGACCTATCTTTCATATCTCCCTAAAGAAAAAACCTCCTTCGTGCTCAAAATGAACGAGGACGAAAGAGGAAGCTTTACGGAACTCATGAAAACAAAAAATTGCGGCCAGTTCAGCGTAAATATTTCAAAACCCGGTATCACAAAGGGTGAACATTGGCACCACAGCAAATGGGAATTCTTTGTGGTTGTTTCCGGCCGTGGCCTTATCCAGATGCGAAACATTGATACGGACGAAATTCGCGAGTTTGAAGTGTCCGGAGATAGAATTGAAGCAATTCATATGCTTCCGGGATACACCCATAACATCATAAATCTCAGCGAAAGCGAGAACCTTGTAACGGTTATGTGGGCAAACGAAAAATTCGATGCTCAAAAACCGGATACTTATTTTGAAAAAGTAATTAAGGAATGATAAAAACTTGTTATCAGAAAAAAGAAAAGAAGAAATTGACAGACTTTATGAGGAAATAAAGGAAGAAAAGAACACAAAAGAAACCGAATCTTCCGAAAATATCCACGAAGGTTCTTCGGAACACAGCAGTGAGCATCACCATGAACATCATCACGAGCATGAGCATGGACATAGCCACCACCATCATCACCATCATCACAAGCATAGCAAAAAACGCCGCAAAACCAACGGCAGCTTTGGCGATTTCTTTAAGAAACACCGCTCTGCATTTAAAGGCGCAGCTGTTGCTGTTCTTATTTTGGGCGTCATCAACGTGATGATCTGGGCGGTTGAAAACAATCTTGCCAACGAAGAACCCGTTGATAAGCAGCCTCAGAAAATCGAACAGCCGGTTAAAGAAGAAGTCTCTTATGATGAAGAATTGATATATATCGGTGTTCCGGTTATGGAGGATGAAGTTTTCCTCGTCAACAATGTTACAACGAACTATATGGCGGCAGATTATAATGTTCCGGTTTCCGCATTAGTTAAACATGATTCCGAGGCTCGATACGATGTTGGTCTTCCGGCGGTATTGAAATTTGATTTAAGTAAAATCTCCGGCAAAAAACAGGTTATCTATTCCACTCTCGAAATTTCTGAAGATGAAAGTTTTATAAATTCCAGACTTTTTGAACTTGATGAAAACGGTTCTGCCTCCGTCTATCATCTTAAAACCGGAACAGAATATCATTACAGACTCAGACTTTATTTCTCCGGAAACGAAAAACTCGATTTTTGCGGAAGTTTTAAAACAGCAGAAACCCCGAGGATTCTTTCCATTGACGGAGCCTATAACGTAAGAGATATCGGCGGCTGGAAAACCGAAAACGGTTTTAAAATCCGCCAGGGAGTTCTTTACCGTGGAACAGAAATCGACGGAGCAGTTGAAGCAGCATATAAACTTTCTAAAAAAGGAACCGAAGATATGATATCTGTTCTTGGAATCAGAACGGATATGGACCTTCGTGCCGAAACCGACAGCGTTCCGGGAACATATATCCTCGGTGCAAATGTTGAACACATTTATTATAATGCATCGATGTATTCCTCGATTCTTACTGAAGTGGGAGAAACAGCAGTAAAAGCGGTTTTCTCTGACCTTGCAAAGCCGGAAAAATATCCGGTATATCTCCACTGCACATACGGGCTTGACAGAACAGGAACGATCTGTGCAATTCTCGAAGCTCTACTCGGTATGAGCGAAAAAAGACATTGTAAAAGAATATGAACTCAGCGGACTTACTCATTCCGAAGTTAACAGAGCAAATATCCAATCTGTTTTGGATATTCTCAATACTTACGAGGGCGAAACACTAAGCGAAAAAACGGAAGGATATCTTCTTTCTGTGGGCGTTACCGCAGAAGAGATTGCTTCCATAAAAAATATATTCCTTTATAAAGAATAACGATTTTTAAACAGAAGGGGAACAAAATGGCGTTTAAAGAAAACGGAAAACTTAAACTTCTGATAATAGTCGGAACAAGACCGGAAATCATCCGACTTGCTGCGGTTATTAAAAAATGCAGAAAGTATTTTGATACGGTTCTTGCACATACCGGCCAGAACTATGACTATAATCTCAACGGAGTTTTCTTTAAAGACCTCGGTCTTGATGATCCGGAGGTTTATATGGATGCGGTTGGAAACGACCTTGGAGAAACCATGGGCAACATCATCGCAAAAAGCTATCAGCTTATGGCAGAGATAAAGCCGGATGCGGTGCTCGTTCTTGGGGATACAAACTCCTGCCTTTCCGTAATCGGTGCAAAACGTCTTCATATTCCGATTTTTCATATGGAAGCCGGAAACCGCTGTAAAGATGAATGCCTTCCGGAAGAAACAAACCGCCGCATTGTTGATATAATCAGCGACGTCAACATGGCATATTCCGAACATGCAAGAAGATATCTTGCAGACTGCGGACTTCCGAAGGAACGTACTTATGTAACCGGTTCCCCCATGGCAGAAGTTCTTCGCGATAACCTCGAAAATATCGAAAAGAGCGATATCCACGAAAGGCTCGGCCTTGAAAAAGGTAAATACATACTTCTTTCTGCACACAGAGAAGAAAACATTGATACGGAAAAGAATTTTGTTTCCCTCTTTACCGCAATCAATAAAATGGCAGAGAAATACAATATGCCCATTCTCTATTCCTGCCATCCAAGAAGCAAAAAACGCCTCGAGGCAAGCGGCTTTGTTCTTGATAAAAGGGTCATTCAGCATGAACCCATGGGATTCCATGATTATAACTGCCTCCAGATGAATGCTTTTGCTGTTGTTTCCGATAGCGGAACTCTTCCGGAAGAGAGCAGTTTCTTCACCTCCATCGGAAAACCTTTCCCGGCAATCTGCATCAGAACCAGTACCGAAAGACCGGAAGCGCTTGATAAAGCGTGCTTCGTTCTTGCGGGAATAAGCGAAAGTTCCCTTCTCCAGGCGGTGGATACCGCAGTTGAAATGAACAGAAACAGCGATTTCGGAATTCCTGTTCCGGACTATACCGACGAAAATGTTTCTTCAAAAGTTGTAAAAATAATCCAGAGCTATACCGGTGTTGTTAACAAAATGGTCTGGAGAAAAGACTGATTCTATAGAAAAGGAAAGAAAAGGATGAATCTTAAAAATTTCTTAAAAGGAAAAAAGCGCAGAGTTGTTCTGATTGCGTTTGATATGTTCTGCTTCATCTTTGTTGATGCGGTATATTATCTTATGGCGCTTCTTCTTGAACACGGAATGCCGATGAACAGCTTCGGCCAGTTTATGCAGAACTCCGTTATCCTGTTTATCGGAATATTCGCTTTCCGTTTCCTTTTTAATATATACAGAATGGTCTGGCGATATACCAGCACGAAATCATATTTTGCGCTGACTCTTGCGGATTTTTGTGGAAGTGTTTTTGCATTTATTCTGTCCTATGTTTTGCATACATACGGCGGAATCTGGCATATAGCAACGGTTGCTCCGTTAACGGCGCTTTTAACCTTACTTTCAAGGTTTACATACCGCCTTCTTTATAAAAAGCTGAACGGCGCAAAAGCAAATGCCGTAAAAAGAAACACAGCGTTGATCGGAGCGGGACAGCTTGGTTCCAACCTTGCAAACGACCTTTTAAGCAACCCGAAATCAAAATACAACCCCTGCTTCTTTATCGATGCGGACAAGCTTAAGATAGGAAGAAAAGTTGCGGGGCTTGAGGTATATTCTCCGAAAGATGCGGCCGGATATATTGATAAACACATGGTTACGGACGTAATCATCTCCATCACGAATCTTGGAAATGAAAGAGCTTCCGAACTTTATGAAATCTATAGCGGTCTTGGCTGTAAGGTTAAAATCTATGATTCCCTTGCCCACGAAGTTGCGGAGAATGATGAAGATAAAAAGCGCGTCATACGTGACTTCGAGATAGAGGACCTTCTTTTCAGAAAACAGCTTTCCATAAACGATAAAAAGGTTCTGGATTATTATCTCGATAAAACGGTTCTCGTAACCGGTGGCGGCGGTTCAATCGGAAGCGAAATTTGCCGCCAGATTGCAAAATGCAGTCCAAAAAAGCTTATAATACTTGATATTTACGAAAATAACGCCTATGATATACAGCAGGAGCTTTTGATGCAGTATAAGGACGGACTCGACCTTGCTGTTGAAATTGCCTCTGTAAGAGATATAAACAGGCTCGATTATATATTCAGAAAATACCGCCCGGAAATCGTTTTCCATGCGGCGGCGCATAAACATGTTCCGCTTATGGAAAACAGCGGATATGAAGCCATAAAAAACAACGTTATGGGAACATATAACACTGCGGATATGGCTGAAAAATACGGTACGGAAAAGTTTATTCTTATTTCCACCGATAAAGCAGTAAACCCCACCAATGTAATGGGCGCAACGAAAAGGGTTTGCGAAACAATCGTTCAAAGCCGTGCAGACAGCAAAACAAGTTTTGCTGCAGTCCGTTTCGGAAATGTTCTCGGATCAAACGGTTCGGTAATTCCGCTTTTTAAAAAGCAGATTGCCGCAGGCGGCCCCGTTACCATAACGGATAAACGAATAATCAGATATTTTATGACCATTCAGGAAGCAAGCCAGCTTGTTATCCAGGCAGGAGCTATGGCAGAAAGCGGCGAACTTTTTGTTCTCGATATGGGAAAACCGGTCAAGATATATGAGCTTGCAAAGAGCATGATCAAACTTTCCGGTCTTGAACTTGGAAAAGACATAGAGATTAGAGAAATCGGACTTCGTCCGGGCGAAAAACTCTATGAAGAACTTCTGATAAAAAGCGAAAAGCTTGATAAAACAGAAAACGACCTTATCTTTATTGAGCGGGACGAAGCTCCCACCAGAGAAGAGGTTGGAAACAATATAAACGCTTTAAAAGAAGCGGCAGAAAAATGGGATGCTTTCTCCGGTGCTCCGGAGGCAAGGGAACTTCTTATGAAGATAGTTCCAACCTTCAGGATGCCCACTGCCGTTAATATTGAAGCGGAACAATCTGAAGAAATGAAAACGGCGAATTAAGGGAAAGGGGATTGTATGGAAGAAAATAAAACAATTAACAAAGAAGAAATAGAAATAGATATTAAGAGGGTTATAGAAGCTCTCTTAAAACATATCTGGTTTATAGGTATCGCAACTTTTCTTGCAACAGTTATTGCCATAGGCTATACTTTCTATTTCGTAACACCTTTGTATAAATCTTCGGCGATGTTCTATGTTAACAACAACGATATTTCCGTTGGAAGCATTTCCGCAAGTATCACTTCCAGTGATATCACAGCATCCAAAAACCTTGTTAACTCCTACATCGTAATTCTTAAGACCAGAAACTGCATCAACGATGTTATTGATTATTCCGGTCTCGATTTAACTTATAATGATGTTGCAGGAATGATTTCCGCAAGTTCCGTCAATGAAACGGAAATTTTCCAGGTTACTGTAACGAGTTCCGACCCGGAACAGGCAGAAATTATCGCAAACTCTATTGCGTATATTCTTCCGAAGAAAATTTCCAGCATTATCGACGGTACTTCCGCAAAAGTTGTTGAGCATGCTGTAATTGCAAGCCACCGCAGCTCCCCCAGCTATACCAAAAACGCAGTTATCGGTATGGCTATCGGTTTTATTATCAGCGCAGGTTTTGTTGCACTTAAAGAAATCTTCGACCTTACCATCAGAGTTGAAGAGGATATCACCCAGATTTGTAAATATCCTATCCTTGCAGAGGTTCCGGACATGACTGCACCTTCCAAAGGCGGATATTATTACGCCAACGGAAAAAGAAAACGCAAATACGGATATTATAAGCCCGGTTCAAAAGGCGATTCCAAAGGCGAATCCAAGGTTGAACTTTTCGGAGACAATATCAGCTTTGCTGCATCCGAGGCATATAAACTTCTCCGTACCAAGGTTCAGTATTCCTTTGCGGATGAAAACAACTGCCGCGTAATCTGCACCACCAGTGCTCTTGCAGGCGAAGGTAAATCCCTCTCTTCCGTAAACCTTGCATGCTCTCTTGCACAGCTTGATAAAAAGGTTCTTCTTGTGGACTGCGACCTTCGCCGTCCTTCCATCGCCGCAAAAATCAATGTTCAGAAAGCACCGGGTCTTTCCGATTACCTTACCCGCCATGTTCATACCGAAGAAGTTGTTCAGGGCTTCAGAGTAGGAAATTCCATTAACTTTGACGTTGTTGCAGCAGGTAAAATTCCTCCGAACCCCATGGAACTTCTCGGCTCTGCAAGAATGGAAAAAATCATCAACAGATTCAAGGAAGTTTATGACTATATCATCCTTGACCTTCCTCCTGTTGAAGAAGTTGGTGACGCACTTGTTGCCGCAAAACTTGCAGATGGCGTTCTTATCGTTGTTCGCCAGGATTACTGTAACAGAACCGCAGTTGAAAATGCTCTTAAACAGCTCGAATTTGTTAACGCAAAAATCCTTGGCGTAATCTTCAATGCAACATACGAAGACGGTATCGTTCATAAATATTATTACAGACGCAAATATTACGGTAAAAAATATTATGGCTACAGATACGGAAAAGCCTACAGAAGTTACCGCAGCTATGAAAGTCCTTATGCAAGCCCCTATGAAGCCAGTGCAAACGAAGTGAAAGAGGAAATAGAAAAGGAAAAAATTGCGGAATCTTCTAAACCCAATGTTCGCAAAAGAACCCAGAAAAATGAGGAAAATAAATAATCGCCATGTTTACTGATTTTCATACTCATATTCTTCCGGGAATAGACGACGGAAGTTCCTCTCTCGAAGAATCCATAGACCTTCTTAAAAAAGAAGCGGAACAGGGCATAAAAAGAGTTGTTGCAACTCCGCATTTTTATGCAAACTATGATTCTCCGGAAAGATTTCTTGAAAGAAGGGCAAAAGCAAAAGCTCTTCTTGATGAGGAAATGAAAAAACACGAGGGACTTCCGGAGATAGTTCTTGGGGCAGAAGTTTATTTTTTCAGAGGAATAAGCGATTCGGAATTCCTTTCTGATTTGACAATCGGGGATAAAAGTTTTATACTTATAGAGATGCCTCCGCCGCCATGGAGCGACAGTATGCTGGCCGAAATCAAAGCGATTTATACCCAGCGCGGCATCACCCCGATAATTGCGCATATAGACAGATATATAGCGCCTTTTAAGACTTTTGGCCTTCCGGAAAAACTTGAAGAAATGCCTGTTCTTGTTCAGGCAAATGCAGCGTTTTTCCTTCATGGAGGTCTTACATCCTCAATGGCATTAAAAATGCTTAAGAAAGACCGTATCCAGCTTCTCGGTTCCGATTGCCACAACATGACAAAAAGACCGCCGAGACTTGGCATGGCAAAAGAAGCCATCGAGAAAAAGCTTGGGGAAGAAGTTCTTTTGCGCGTTGAAAAATACGCAAAAAACGTTTTGAAATAATAATGTGATTAAAAATATAAAAGGGAGTAATAGCTATGAAAAAAATTATCAGCCTTGTTCTTGCAGTTATCCTTGTTTTTGCAATGGGCGTAAGCGCATTTGCATATAACAACATCGGAAGTATTCCGGAACACGACCACGAATGGGAAATCTGGGAAATTTATGATTGGGGTGCAATCTATATCTGCACTATTTGCGATATTGAAGAAACCAAATATTTCAGCAACGTCACCATTCCCGGAACCGAAGAAGAAAACCCCGATACAGGTGCTCCTGCAATTCTTGGCGTAATTGCTCTTGCATCCGCAGCATGCCTTGCATTTAAACGCAAATAATTAAAAACATATGGAAAACGGTATTAATTTTAAAAAAGTTTTAATAATCGGTGCCGTATTTCTCCTTTTGTTTATCGGAATTTTATGTGGACTTCATTTTATGGAGTCCACTTTCCATAATACGGAAGTTCCTACAGAACCGGAAGAAACAAAAACTTTTGAAAAAGACGAAGTCAGCTATTTTCCAAGACAGGATATAACAACTGTTCTTTTTATCGGCGTTGATGAAGACGGCCCAGTTGAGGAGAAAAGCGAAAACAGCGGCAGCGCATATTCGGATGTTGTTATTCTTCTTATTTTTGATGAAACAAACAAGGAGATAAACGCAATTACTCTTAACCGCGACAGCATGGTCGATATGACAGCGCTTGATGAAAACGGAAAGAGAAACAGATATTTTTATGGCCAGCTTTCTTTTGCCCATTCTCTTGGAAACGGACTTGAGGAGAGCTGTGAGAACACCGTATGGGCTGTTTCTAACCTCCTAAGCGACGCCTGGATCGATTACTATGTATCGATGAACATGGGAGCTATCTCCATCGTTAACGACGTTGTGGGCGGCGTTACGGTAAACGTAACGGATGATTTTTCTGAAGTCGGTTCTTCTATTCAGAAGGGAGAATATACCCTTTTGGGAGATGAAGCGGAAACTTTTGTGCGCTCCAGAATGAACCTTGGAGACGGACTTAATATTTCCCGTATGGAGCGCCAGAAAGAGTATATAAAAGGCTTTACGGAAGCTTTGCGTGCGAAGCTTGAAGGCGGAGATATCTTTGCTATGGAGGTTTATGAGGCTGTAAGCGACTATGTTATCACAGATTGCTCTGCGGATTCTCTTGCTTCAATGCTTGAACGCTATAAAGACTATGAGCTCAACGATATAGTAAGCCCGAAGGGCGAAAATGTTCTTGGCGAAAAATTCTACGAATTTTATATCGACGAAGAAGATCTTGAATCTCTCGTGCTCAAGTATCTCTATGCACCGAAATAATTGTATTTAAACGGCCCCCACGCTCATTTGAGCGTGGGGGCTTGCTGTTGCAAAAAAGGGGAAAATAAATTATAATAAAAATATAAATTATTTCCGAAGGAGGCGGCAGAATGACCGATTTGCAAAAAGGGGTTATCACTCTTATAAAAAGCGCAGTAACGGGCGAAAAATATCCGCTTCCGGAGGAATTTTCCATAAACGAGGCCTATGATTTTATCATAAAGCATAGGGTTATGATGCTTGCCTATGACGGCGCAGTGCGCTGTGGAATTTCTAAAAGTGAACCTGCTATGCAAAAGCTTTTTCAGTGTTATGTAAACGGAATGCTTCACAGCGAAAAGCAGATGGAAGCGGTAAAGGAGATTTATGCCACCTTTGACGAAAACGGAATCGACTATCTGCCGCTTAAAGGCTGCAATATGAAGTTTGTTTATCCGAAGCCGGAGCTTCGCTCCATGGGAGATGCGGATATACTTATCCGTACTAAGCAGTATGATAAATTGAAAGATATTCTTGAAGGTCTGAATTTTGAAGAAGAGGCTGAGATAAGCCATCATTATGTGTGGAATTCCGATCGTCTTCATCTTGAAATGCATACTGAACCAATGCCTTCCAGCTATAAAAAATTTCAAAATTATTACGGAGATGGTTGGGAGAGGGCAATAAAAACCGAAACCAACAGATATATTTATTCCGACGAAGATACATTTGTCTTTTTATTGGCTCATTTCGCAAAACATTATCTTGAGGGCGGGATAGGGCTTCGCCATATTACCGATATTTTTGTATATCTTAAGTCGATTCCAAACATGGATTTTGACTATATTGAAAAGGAATTATCTAAAATAGGTCTTCTAAAATTCTATAAAAATATTGTCAAAACCATTTCTTATTATTTTAAAAACGGAAAATCTGATGAAGCCGTTGAAATAATTTCCGAATATATTTTGCAAAGCGGAAACTGGGGAAGCTATAAATCCCATGTTTTTGCAAGCGGAGCAAGAAGTAACGGTACAGAAGAAAAGGTAACAGGAAGCAAGTTCAGATTTCTAATTAAAGCCGCTTTTCCATCTGCTGAGAGTATAAAAGGAAGATACACAATACTAAAAAAAGCGCCGTTCCTTATTCCTATAATTTGGCCGGTGAGATGGATTGATGCGATTATTTTCCGAGGAAAAAACGTAACAAATAATTTTAAAAAACTTGATATATTGGATGATGAAAAATCGGAAGTTTACAGAGAGAAATTTGAAAAATCTGGCTTTGATTTATAAAAATTTTCGCCCGTCTTTTGACGGGCGTTTCTTTTTGCCAAAAACCAGTAAAACCGCATGGATAAACGCTTTTTTGAGGCTTTTGAAAAACAGAATTTTGAAAATCGAAAGTTAGAAAAACGAAGAAAACAAGAGAAAAACGAAGAAAAACAGAGCAATTAATTTGTAAATTAAATTTTTTCAAAAAAGTTGTTGACAAAGGCGGTTTCTTTAATTATAATAATGACTGTCGCTTTTAAACAAAAGTAATATTATAAGGAAATTTAAACGGAGGTAATCGCTATGTCCACTACTATGCCGAATGCCGCTACTATCGAGCGCAAATGGTATGTTCTTGACGCTGCAGGCAAACCCCTCGGTCGCACTGCTGCACAGGCCGCTGTTCTTCTTCGCGGCAAACATAAAGTTGATTTTGCTCCCCATGCTGACTGCGGCGATTGCGTTGTTATCATCAACGCTGAGAAAGCAGTTCTCACCGGTAACAAACTCATCCAGAAAAAATACTATCATCACACCGGCTATGTAGGCCATCTCAAAGAGATCAACTACAAAGCACTTATGGCTAAAAACCCCGCTTTCGCTATGAAACTTGCTGTTAAAGGCATGCTTCCCCACAACAGCGTTGGCGCAAAAAGCCTTACCCGTTGCCACATCTATGCTGGCGCAAACCACAAACATCAGGCTCAGGCTCCCGAAGCTTGGGTAAAATGATTCGGAAGGAGGACGTAAACCATGTATGATTCTAACCCTTACTTCTACGGTACCGGTAGAAGAAAAAGCTCTGTAGCTCGTGTTCGCGTTTATCCTAACGGAACCGGCGCAATCACCATCAACGGCCGCGACATCGACGATTATTTCGGCCTTGATACCCTTAAACTCATCGTTCGTCAGCCCATGGAACTCACCGAAACCATTGGCGCATTCGATATCGTTTGCACCGTAACCGGCGGTGGCGTAACCGGCCAGGCAGGCGCAATCCGTCACGGTCTTTCCCGTGCTCTTCTTCAGTACAATGAAGAAACCAGACCCGTTCTCAAAAAAGCTGGTCTCCTTACTCGTGACCCCAGAATGAAAGAACGTAAAAAATACGGTCTCAAAAAAGCACGTCGTGCACCTCAGTTCTCCAAACGTTAATTTCGTTTTGCAGAATATTTCGAAGCCTACCCTTTGGGTGGGCTTCTTTTTTTATC
>JAFYOZ010000139.1 GCA_017547705.1 Oscillospiraceae bacterium | reverse complement strand
GCATAGACAATAGTCGGAGCATAGGAAAGCATCATGAGCACCGCAAGCATCAAGCTAAGAAATCTTTTAAAAGTATTCATAAGCTTTCTTTCCTTCCTTTCAATTTTTCTTGGGAACAGCCTTTAGAAAGGATAAGGCGTTCCTTTTTTTATATTTTGCCCTGCTTTTTACGGCGCGGTTTCGGTTTTTTCCTTAGGAATGAAGGAACGACCACCATTCATTCCTTCGGAACCTTAAAAGAGAAAACGCGCCGCGTTCGAGTGCGATTGGCAATATGCATGATTGCGCTTTTACCATCATAAAGCGCATATGCATTACGCACAACCACAAAAAGCGCCATCGGCATTTTTGCTTCATGCAAAAAGCCAATCGCTCGAACTTTGGGCAAAGTTCGATTTTTGCACAGAAAAGCTCTGTGCGGCTATATTAAGGCAAACCCTCCCAAAAAAGTCTGCCGTAATACCAATATCCCCGGCAGATACGAACCATCCTTCTTCACCCTTTTGTGAAGAATGGAAAAGGTTCCTTTTCCGCCGATTTTTGGGCATAGCTATAGCTATGTTATTATAAGTATAAACATGATAACACTTTTTGTTGCAAAAATCAATATGCTGGGAGCTTATTTTCTATTATACATATAAGAAGGCAAAAGCGGTCCTCTTTTATCGTAAAAAAAGACCGCTTTTTTCTATGCAAAAACCTTTTCCGCCTTGATGAAGCAAAGTTTTCCTCCGTCTTTTTCCTCCGCAGTGATTTTATCCCCCGGTAAAATTTCTCCGGAAAGAATCATCTCCGAAATCGGGTCTTCCGCAACGCTTCTTATATATCGCTGAAGCTTTCTTGCTCCCTCTTCCGGTGAAAAACCGTTTTTCACCGCATCGTTTATAACTGCTTCAGAAAATTCCGCATTTATTCCGGCAGACAAAAGGCGCTCCTTAAGTTTTCCGTAATATTTTTCGGTAATCTGTCTTGCGGCAGAGTTATCCAGCTTTTCAAAAACAACTGTTTCGTCAATTCGGTTTATAAATTCCGGACGAAAAATCTTCTTCATCTCTCCAAAAACTGCGGCTCTGTCGTGTTTTTCTCCGGTTTCTTCTCCAAAAGAAAAACCGAGTCCGCCGCTTTTTCCTATAAATTCCGCACCGATATTCGATGTCATTATGATAACGCAGTTAGTAAAATCGACCTTTACCCCGTGGGAATCCGTAAGAGTTCCGTCATCCATAAGCTGGAGAAAAAGGTTATAGACCCCCGGGTCTGCCTTTTCGATTTCATCAAAAAGAATCAGCGAATACGGCCTTCTGCGAACAGCTTCTGTAAGTTTTCCGCCGTCGTCATAGCCAATATATCCCGGAGGAGAACCTATAAGCTTTGTAACGGAAGCTTTATCCGAATATTCGGACATATCAAAGCGCAAAAGCGCCTTTTCTTCACCAAAAAGCTCCTCCGCAAGAGATTTTGAAAGCTCTGTTTTTCCAACACCGGCAGGGCCGGCAAAAAGAAAAATTCCGATTGGTCTTCTTGGGTCACGCAATCCTGCCCTGTTTCTGCGTATTGCTTTTGCCACAGCAGAAACCGCTTTTTCCTGACCGGCAACCCGTTTATGCAGTTCATCTTCCAGGCGCAAAAGGCGTTTTCCCTCGTCTTCAGAAAGTCTTCCAACGCTGATTCCTGTGACAAGCGAAAGAACCTTTGCAATATCCTCTTCGGATACGGTTCGGTTGAATTTTCCGCTTGAATAGGTTCCTTCAATCGCCTTTCTCGAGCAGGCTTCGTCAATTAAATCTATGCATTTATCCGGAAGGCTTTTACCCGGAAGATACCGAACCGAAAGCCGAACAGCGGATTTTATCGCCTCATCGGAAATTTCCACCCGATGAAATTTTTCGTATTTCGGGCGAAGCCCTTTTAGTATTTCTTCCGCTGTTTCCTTTGTCGGTTCTTCAACAAGAACGCTTTGAAACCGTCTTTCAAGCGCCGCTTCTTTTGCGATATGCCTGCGGTATTCTTCTGTTGTGGTTGCACCGATAAGCTGGAATTCTCCTCTTGCAAGCTGGGGTTTAAGAATGTTGGAAGCATCTATTGCACCCTCTGCAGCACCTGCTCCGACTATGGAATGCACCTCGTCTATAAACAGGATTATATTATTCGCGCGTATAACTTCGTCAATTACCGTCTTTATTCTTTCCTCAAAATCCCCTCGATACTTCGTTCCGGCAATCATAAGCGGCAAATCCAAAGCGCAAAGCTTTTTACCTCTAAGACTCTCCGGAACATCTCCCAAAGCCATTTTTCTTGCAATTCCCTCGGCTATCGCTGTTTTTCCAACCCCAGCATTTCCGATAAGACAAGGGTTATTTTTCGTCCTTCTGGACAGAATCTGTATAACTCTGGCAATTTCTTTATCTCTTCCGATAACCGGATCAAGCGCACCGTCTCTTGCAAGTTTTGTAAGGTCTTTGCTGTATTTATCAAGGCTTGGGGTTTTCTGTTTTTGCCTTTCTTTCGGAAAATATTCCTCCGGAAAAACCTCTGCAATTTCCTTTTCTAGGGCAGAAAGATCGCACCCAAAAAACTGCAGATATTCAAGAGCACGGCATTCTCTTTCCCGAAGCATTGCGGAAATTATTTCGCTTTCATCCGCTGTTGTTCCTTTGCTTTTTGCATCAGAAAGAGCATTTTCAAGAATTTTTCTGCAAAGCGGAGTAAAATCCGAAGGAGAAAGGTTTGTTTTTGTTCCTCTTCCGATGTTTTCTAAAAGCCGAAGAGTAATTTTTTCTCCGTCGATTCCGCAGGAATCAACGCTTTTATATTCCGTCCCTATCCCTTCTTTTATCATTCCAAGAAGAATGTGCTCCGTTCCGATAAAACAATGCCCAAGCCTCGAAGCCTCGTTCATCGCGGTATTTATAACGGCATTCGCCTTTGGCGAAAATCCGGAAAATTTAAACATATCCTACCTCGCTTTTTTAATGTTTTCTCGCTTTTTAATATTGTCCGTGCCAAAAATTTTATACAAAAAGCGCTCCGCAAAAACGGAGCGCAAACCTTATATTCCTGCAAAAATCTTTTCAGTAATGGAATCCACCTTCGAAAAATCCATGGCGTCAATATATATTTTTTCAAGTTCATCGTGAACTTTTTTTGCTTCCGCCATGCATTCAGAAGCTTTTGCGATAATTGCCGATGCACAACGCAGAGCAAACTTCATTCTTGCTTTATGCCGGCTATAGATTTTTTCATCATAAAATCTTTTTGCATGAATCGTTCTGAATGGCAGTATTTCAAAATTATGCCGGCGGTTTTTTGTCATAAATCCAAGCCTTAAATTCGGGATAAAAATATGTTCCGTCTTTTCCGCAGGAAAAATCGAGCACCGGCAGCTGATTATATCAAGCCCGTGCTCAAGAGCCGTTTTTCTCACGGTGCTCATAAATATTTTTGCTGCTGCGCCGCAATCATCATCGATAACGTATATTTTATCGCAAAGGATTTTTGCGGTTTTATCGAAGAAAAAAACTCCTTTTTCGCTTACTGCGGAAAGAAATCTTATTTTCTCCGTTCCGGATTTATGCTGTTTTCTTCCGAATTCCCGAAGGCATATTCTTAAAGCTGCTCTTGCCGTTTTTTCTTGATTTAAAGCCAAATTTCCGAGTTTTTGCGCTTCATCGAGAAGGCTCGCAGCAGCAGAAATATATCTTCTTCCCTGCTCATGCAACCTTCTGTTTTCATCAAAAAGCGCTGCCGCTTTCTTTCGGTGCTCACGAAGTTTTTCTTCGTCCCAACAGTCGCAAAGCGAAACCGTTGTTTCATAAATTCCCGGGTATTTCGGTTCCACAGAATGCGGCAAGGTTGCATCCGCCATAACAAATTTCCCTTCATCGGCTATTATCGCATCAAGAGAATTTATATCCGCACTGCAATAAATAAGCTCCGTGCTCAAATTTTCCCTGCCCAAAATCTCCGCCGTTTTTTTGAGCACCGTCGATTTTCCTGTTCCCGGGCCGCCTTTTAAAAGATAGCATTTCCCTTCCGGCGCAGAAGAAAAAAGCTGGTCAAACCTTGAATAATATCCTTTTGGAGCATTGGCTCCAAGAAAAAAACAGGGCATTTCATCAAAGCGCATTATGTAATTCCTCCTTCCCTTATGCTTTATTTTATTCAGGAATCGGAATCTATGCCAATATGTATCCGGCAAGACACTTCTTCCGCCCTGCCGAAAAGAACATCCAAAAACATCAAAAGGTATCCTGCATTCCTGTTTCCGGATTGCGGACAGACGCATCAAAACGGCGCATCTCCTGTTTCGTGCCTATGGTATGCATGTTAGTAAGGATGCGTTCCTGCTGCATGGGAGTATAGGCAGAAAAGCGCTTTGCGTTTTCTCCAAAACCTGCGGGCACCGTTTTGCTTATCCGTTTTTGTTCTTTTTTATCAACACTCATCCTTTTTTCACCTCACCTATATTTTCTCCGAAAAATCCGGCGAATATTCAGATTTTTTTGCTAAAAAGCCTTTTTAATGAACCTTATTTTTCCTTCGGAATTCATTTTTTGATACAGAGAAACTAAAAAGCTTATTCCGCACCAGATAAAGCTGTAAACCGGACAAATCTGTCCAAGAATATTGTATTTTACTTCGGAATAATCCCAGATTCCCATTCCGAGTTTTAAATTAAACACGATACCAAAAACAAGTTCCACCGCTGTTATTGTAATTCCGCCGATTATCGCTTTAAAATAAAGCGGCGCTTTTTTCATGGCCGAAAAAATCTTCATTAATGTAAAAAGGCATATTCCTCCTGCGGCGGCCATAGTCCAATGGCTGTATCCTCTCCATAATGTTTCAAGAAGATAATATCCAACTGCTCCAAAAGCAAAAATCTTTCCGTCATTTTTTAATTTTTCCATTTTCTTCACCCAAAAATTATTCTTTGCTAAAATAATATAAATATTCCTCTGATTGACTACATAAGGTGAATAATGCTATAATAGGCTATCATAAAATATAAAAAATTCTTGGAGGAAATTATGGCAAAACAAGTTTGGAAACCCTCTACTCTTCTTTCTCCTCTTCCTGCAGCTCTTGTTACCTGCGGAACCATGGAAGCTCCCAACGTTCTTACCGTTGCCTGGACCGGAATTATCAACTCCACCCCTGCAATGACCTATGTTTCTATCCGCCCGGAAAGATTCAGCCATCATCTTATTGCTGAAAGCGGCGAATTTGTTATTAACGTTACAAACGATGCTCTTGTTCGTGCAGCAGATTTCTGCGGTGTCCGTTCCGGAAAAGATACCGATAAATTTGCAGAAATGAAGCTTACTCCCCTGCCTGCATCTCAGGTAAAAGCTCCTATCATTGCACAGAGCCCCATCTCCCTTGAATGTAAGGTTACCGAAGTAAAACACCTCGGAAGCCACGATATGTTTATTGCAGAAATCGTTGCTGTTCAGGTTGATGATAAATATCTTGATCCGGACGGAAAACTCGATCTTCGTAAAGCGGGAATCATGTTCTATTCCCATGGCGAATATTTTGCACAGGGTAAAAAAATCGGCCAGATGGGCTATTCCGTAAAGAAAAAACGCCCCAAGAACCCCAAATACGCAAAGAAAAAAGAAAAATAAAGCGCAAAAAACCGCCTGCAGAGCAGGCGGTTTTTTTATTTGCTTTTTATTATCATTTCGTAAAATCGTAATATCTTTCTCCGTTTTCAAAAAGCTCCATGGAAACGAACATCTGCATGCATTGGTCGGTGGCCATAGGATCGTATGCCATTCCGATAGTGTGGCAAAATCTTCCCTCTCCAAGATAATACTGCATGATATAGGAACCTATCCAGTTTTCGTTTTTAATAAATCTTTCGTCTGTGCGGATATCTATTCCGATGGCAGAAAGCGCAATACCAACCTGTGCTGTGGTCTGGGAGTTTTCGCTCTCCCATGCAAAAAATCCGCCATCAGGCTTCTGAACTTCCGATAGAACCGCAACAGCTCTGTCAACTGCGGCAGTTATCTTTTCATCTTCTCCGTAATACGGAGCAAAAGCCTGAATAACCTGTGCGGTTATATCAACGTCCGGATTTTCTCCCTGTAGTGCCCAGCCGCCTATTTCATATTCCTGCTCGAGGATATATTCGATAAATTTTTCCCGCTCAATGCCTTCCGGTTTATAACCTGAGCTATCAAGAGCAATAAGAGCAAAAATCGCTCCCGGAAGTCCCTGATTCGTAACAAATTCAAAATCTTTATAGCTGTCAAAAAGATTGTATCCTGCAACATCCGTTGGGTCTTTTCCGATGGCCGTAAGAGTAAGAACCGCCCTCGAATAGTTGCTGTGTTTTGTTTTAGTAAGAACTCCGTCATTTTCTATAAGCGTATCGCAAAGGTTATCATAATAGATATCGAACCAGCCTTCCGGAACATCTGCACCGTATCTTGCTGCAACCATAACAGACCATTCTCCGTTTATACTGGCGTGTCCCGGGTTTGGTGCAGAGCTTATTATATTATCAATGGTTTCCCCCATAATTTTTGAAAAATCATAATCCGTTCCGATTTTTTCTTCCGAGCATCCTGAAAAGACGAGAAGAATTATAAGAACAGCCAAAAAAAGTTTTTTCATTAAACAAAACCTCCCTTTCTAACCGGAAAAGTTTTTTCATAAGATTAATATATCATACCTCTCTGGCTCTATCAAGAAAATTATTGTTCCAAAATTATTTAAAAAGGATTGATTTTTTTATGAAAAAGAATTTTCTTTCCGGGATTCTTGCTCTTTCTCTCGGCGTTATGCTTCTTTTAAAAAGCGGCGATCTTGGTGAAGGCATCAGAAAAGGGCTTTATATATGCTCTTTTTCCGTAATTCCGTCTCTTTTTCCCTTTATGGTTCTGTCTGTTTTCATCTGTAAAAGCTCCTGTTCGGAGTTTTTTTCCGCATTATTAAAACCTCTGACAAAAATTCTTAAGATTCCTCCCATAGCCGCAGGCGCATTTTTTTCATCCCTTATCGGAGGATATCCCACCGCCGCAAAATGTATAAACGACCTTGTCCATGCCGGTTTTATGGACAGAAAAACCGGTGCAAGAATGCTTTGCTTTTGCGTTAATGCCGGACCGCCTTTTTTGATAAGCACCATCGGTCTTTCCATCTTTGGAAATATCAAAACAGGTGTTCTTATTTTTGCTGCGCAGCTTCTTTCCTCTTTTTTGATAGGGCTTTTGCTTTCCGTGTTCAGCAAAAAGCAGGACTTTAAAAATTATCCAAAAATATCCGAATATAAAAGCTCTGCATCCATCGCTGTGGAATCCGTTGTTTCCGCAGCAAAGAGCTGTTTTATCATGTGTTCATTTATAATTCTTTTCTATGGCGTCCTGGAGCTTTTACAAGGCGGCATAGTTTTTTCCGCATTATCCGATAACCCCATGGCAAAAACCCTTCTCTGCGGATTTCTGGAGGTTACAACAGGTGTTTTCTCCGCAGGAGAGATTCCCGGCTATACCGCAGTAATAATTTCCGGCGCAATAGTCTCCTTTTCCGGAGTTTCCGTCATCCTACAGATTACCGCAACTGTTGATGAAAGCAAAATCCCTGTTTTTCCGTTTATTCTTTCCCGCTTTTTTCATAGCGCTTTTACTGCCGGTTTTCTTGCAATTTTCTTTGCATTCTCTAAAGAAACCGCTTCCGCTTTTTCAATCCGCGGAACCGCCGCAGAAGCGGTTCTTTCCGTTTCTGCTCCTGCGGCAGTAAGCCTTCTTTGTCTTGCTTCTCTTTTTCTTCTTTCAATCGTTCCGGAAAAAAGCCAAAAAGAACCTCTTTTTAGTCGAATAAAGTATAAATTAGCATTATTTAGGCATGGTCAAATAAAAAAATCTGTGATAAAATAAAGGTAATTATAAAAAACGGAGGAACCGTTTATGTTTGATAAAAAATTTTTTGATACAAATATCGAGCCGCGCTGTGAATACTGTTCAAACGGCTATCTTTCTTCGGACGGAAAAAACGTCCTCTGTAAGAAAAAAGGCGTTGTGGATAAAGGTTTCCATTGCAGAAAATTTGATTATGACCCGCTTTTAAGAGTTCCAAAAACAAAAGCACCGGAACTCCCGACCTTTGACCCGGAGGAATTTAAAATTTGAAAAAGCTGATTTCCATTTTGTTTGCGCTTATCCTTGTTTTTGCTTTTGGAATCACCGCAAACGCAGAAGAAAAAATGCCCCGGCTTTTTATTGTTGTTCCCGATGAAACCACAAACGCCGAGGAAATAATCACATTCGCATCCGAAAACGGTTTTAACGGAATCCTTTTGGATTTAAGAAAATCCGCTTCCGCTGATATTTATTCGGATTTTTCTTCCTTCGCTATTGAAGGTTTTTCCGTATATGTTCTTGCTGATGAATCCGTTCTCAATGAAATTCCAAAAGAGGCAAAAGCTGTTTTTGAAGCAGGTCTTTCCGATGAAGCCGTATCTTCCCTTTGCGAAAAATTCGGTGCAAAGAACCTTTCCCTTTTCCTGCCTTTTGGAAAGGAATATAACGGAGAAAGCAAGTTCTTCAGCAGCGTTTTTACAGAGGTTCTTCTCTCATCCCATTCTGAATACGGCTATGAGGATTATGTTCTCGAAGTTTCCGAAAAATTTTCCGGTAAAAGCATAACCACAGTTAACGATCTTTCCCGTGTTCTTGTTCCGGTATCCAGAGGGGATTTCTTCGGAGATGCTTTTGAGCTTAATAACCAGTATCTCATCAATAAAATCCACCGCATCGGATTTTGTATAAACGACTATCGCGCCATTAGGAAAGACGCTTTCGGAAGCGCATCTTTCCTTCTTGATTATTTCGGCAGCGCTGTTCTTGATGAATATGCGGATTTTTCCGTTTCCCAAAAACTTGCCGTAACAAGGCCAACAGGAAGTTCTCTTACTGTTTCCACAGAAAAATATACGATTTTCGGAACTTCCGACCCAACAAAACCGCTTTATATGAACGGTGAAGAGCTTGAACGCATAAGTTCAACCGGTCTTTTTGCCGCAACCGTTAATGTTCCGAAAAAAGGCGCAACCTATACTTTCTCCCAAGGAGGAAAAAGCGTTTCCGTAACATTAAAACGCTCCGGAGGAAGTTCCGATGGCGGTTATTCCACCACCACAAAACTCAGTTCAATTTCTCCCTCCGGTTCTGCAATAATCCGTCCCGGCAAAACAGAGATAACTCTCTCTTGCGTTGGACCTTCCGGTGGATATGTTACCGCAAAAATCGGTGATAAAACCTTCGTTCTTGAACAGGTTGCATACGCAGAACCCGGTGTTCCTGCAAAATTCACCTCAAAAGCGGAACTTTCCGGAGAATACCCTGCAGCCTCTGTAACCGATCTTGGAAAGGTTACCTATTATCTCACCTACAAGGGCAAAAACACCAATTACGAAAGCGCAGGAAGCATCTACTATATTGCCGAAGACGCCGCTCTTGCTGTTATGGCAAACTGCGAAATGGCCGGTGTTGAAAAAGAGCCGAAAGATAACGGAGATTATCTTACAACTCTTCGAACCGGCTGCAGCGATTACGTTGAGGAAATCACCGAAAACGGCTGGTATCACCTTAAAAGCGGCGGATACATAAAAGCTTCTCAATGCAATCTTATTTCCGATATCACCGATATCACCAACAGAATTTCTTCCGCAGCAAGAGAAGTCGGAGAAAACTATGAAAAGCTGATTCTCCAATGCAGCAATCTTCCTGCATTCAAAGGCTCGATAAACGGAAAAACTTTTACCATAACCCTTTCCAACACCGAATGGAGCGATTTTTCCTCAACCGATATGGAAAGCGAGCTTATGTACCGCATAAATCCAGTTGATAACGGCGACGGAACAGTAACAATCCATTTCTTTTCAAAAACCGCACTTTGGGGCTGGGATGTTTTCACCGATACGGAAAACAAAACTTTCTCCATCGTGCTCAAGGGAACACCAACCCTTTCCGATGATGTTGCAAAGCCCCTTTCCGGAATAACCGTTGCTGTCTGTGCCGGTCATGGCGGACCCGATCCGGGTGCATTAAGCGTTGCAGGAGAAAAAGGCGTCAACGAAGCGCAGATAAACCTTGCCAATGCTCTTACAATCACAGAATCTCTCGAAAACCTCGGTGCAAAAGTCGTTCTTCTCATCACAGAGGACAAAAAGCTTGATACCTACGGAAGAACCGATCCCGCAAGATATGCATACAGCGACGTTTATGTTTGCTGCCATGCAAACTCTGTTGCGGAAAACGCTGCCGCAAACCTTTGGTGCGGAACTTACGTCTATTATCATTATGACCACAGCGCAGAATTTTCCAAAAAGCTTTGTGACTATATAAGCGCTTCCACCAAGCGTGATAACGAAGGCGCAATCCAGGATTATTATTCCGTAACACGACTTACAATGTGCCCTGCTGTCATGCTCGAAGTCGGCTTTGTTTCCAACCCCAAGGAACTCGAAAGTCTTATCGACCCCGTGGACATCCAAAAAACTGCTCACGCCGTTACAAAAGCAATTATAGAAATCCTTGATAACTAAAATTTTTCTATGAACTATTTAAAATCACTGTATAAATTCCGCCGTTTTGCTGCTTCATATTTTACATACAACTGCGCCTCATGCGGAAAAACTGTTCGCGGCGGCTGTATTTGCAGAAACTGTGCAGAAAAACTTTCCCCTGCAAAAAGCCAAATCAAAGACTGTGCTCATGCATACATTTATTCCGGCCCGGCAAAGGAATTGATGCTCAAATATAAGTTCGGCGAGGATTATGATTATTGCAGAGATACTCTTTCCCTTTGGCTTTTGGATGCATACAGAAACTTTCATGGAGAAAAAATCGATTTTGCCGTATGCGTTCCCTCTTTCAACAAACGAAAAACAAGGCTTTATGAGCTATCAAAAGAGTTCTGTGCTCTTGCGGATATTCCTTTTGCGCCGTCTATGCTCAAAAAGTTACGTAAAACGGAAAAACAGCATACCCTTTCCGCAAAAGAAAGATACAAAAACCTTTCCGGCGCGTTTTCTGCGGATCCTTACGTTATCGGAAAGAACATTTTGCTCATAGACGATATTTTTACAACCGGTTCCACTGTTTTTGAATGCTCAAAGGCTCTTTATGAAAAAGGCGCAGCAAAAATCCTGGTGCTCACCGTGCTCAAAACCGAATTTAGCGATTAAAAAAGTCCTGCGGAAAATCCGCAGGACTTTTTTATTTCTTATAAGTAAAAATTTTATACAGCTCTTTTGAAAATTTTCCGGCAAACATCGTTTTGAAAAAAACTTTTTCAAAACCGGAAAGTTCGTTTATCATCTCGTCCGGTGTCATGCAAAGCTCTTTGGAAAAACGGATTTCATCAGTTTCAAAAATCCCGTGCTCAGAAGTTCCAAAAGATGCTCCTGCACCCACTTCTTTGATAGGATTTTTAATTTTGGACATTTTTACCGCTTTTTCGGTATATACATCCATGACGATATCCATTGTATCACATTTTTCGCTAATTGCGGAAAAGAAGTTTTTTATGGCATCCTCGGAAAGATACATGCTGATTCCCTCCATTATGAGCACAACGTGCTCACAGTTTGGAAGATGCATAAGCCAATCCGTTTCCATGGCAGAAGCTTCGAGCACGGTATATTTTGGCCCGCTTGCGTAATGATTTTTTCTCACATCAATAACTTCGGGCAGGTCAACATCATACCAATGATCAAAATCTGCAGATACTCTTTCGATTCTGGAATCAAGCCCACAGCCAAGATGGATAACAACGCTGTTTGGATTTTCCGAAAGTTTTTCTTCCGTCCAACGGTCAATAACCGCCGCTCTCATTCCCATAAAATACGCGAGCCATTTTGAACTGCTTTTCCTTCCGATTGGGAATTTTTCTTCTTCCCATATTTCTTCGGCTTTTTTATCCTTCAAAATAATGCCATTTTTGCTGACTAAAGCCTTGCCGTAAAGGGGAATATATAAAGTTTTACTCTCGTTTTTCATCATTTATAATACAT
>JAFYOZ010000138.1 GCA_017547705.1 Oscillospiraceae bacterium | reverse complement strand
GATTACACCGGCGGAACCGTTCTTGAGCCGGCATATCCCAGTATGTATAAACAATAAAAAAACTTTTTGCCGCTTTTGAAACAAAAAGCGGCTTTTTTGTTGTTTTATTTGAAAACTTATTGTATAATACATCGGTAACAATACCCTTTGGAGGAAAATATGAGCAAAACCTTTATTGTCGAAACTTCCGCAAGACATGTTCACCTTTCCGAAGCAGACCTTAAAACCCTTTTCGGCGAAGGTTATGAACTTAAATTCAGAAAAGACCTTTCCCAGCCCGGACAGTTCGCAACTTACGACAAAGTTGATATTGTCGGCCCGAAACGCACCCTTTCCGGAGTAACCATCCTCGGTCCCACCAGAAAACAGACCCAGGTTGAAATTTCTCTTACCGACGCACGTTCCATCGGAATCACCGCTCCTATCCGCGAAAGCGGCGACCTTGCAAACTCCGCACCCTGCAAAGTTGTCGGACCTTGCGGCGAAGTTGAACTTTCCGAAGGCGTTATAATCGCAATGCGCCATATCCATATGCTTCCGGAAGACGCAGAAAGACTCGGCGTAACCGACAAGCAGATCGTAAACGTAAAAATTGCTTCTCCGGAACGTTCCACCATTTTCGGTGACGTTCTCGTAAGAGTCACACCCACTTCCGCTCTTGCAATGCATATCGATACCGATGAAGCAAACGCAGCGGGAATTTGCGGCCAGGAAGGCGAAATCGTAGAGATTTGATTTTAAAAAACAAAATAAAAAAAGCACCGCGGCGCGGTGCTTTTTTTTATTTTATTTTCATATCAAGTTTTTTCTGCATTTTGCGGACCGCAACGGAAAGCCCGAAGTTTATCACAAAATAAATCAGCGCCGCCGCACCGAAAAGAATAAAAACGTCTTCCGCAGTGATCGGATGTCCGGTAAAAGTGTTTGCGGTGGACATAAGCTTCTTAACAACGAACATAAGCTCCGCTACGCCGATTTGCGCAAGGTATGACGTATCCTTGATGATCGTGATGCTCTGGCTTGTAAGGGTCGGAATAATCTTTCTGAAGGTCTGAGGAAGGATGATATAGATCATTATCTGGAAAAAGCTGAATCCCTGGCTTCTTCCTGCTTCGATCTGGCCTTTCGGAACTGCGTTGAGTCCTCCGCGGATTATTTCGGAAATGATTGCGGCATTGAAAATAACAGTCGCAACCAAAGCCCTTGCAAGAATTGAACGGAGAGGAACTGCCGCGATTGCAACAATCACCCAGAGAAGAAGAGGGGTGTTGCGGAAAATTTCGACGATAACGGAAGCGACTTTTCCGCTTATTTTTCCGTAATGGTTGAAAAGCGCAAGAACGGTTCCGAGAAAAGTTCCGCCAAAAAGCGTCGCAACGGCAATAAGAAGGGTCATTCCGAGACCCGCGAAGATATAGGAAATATTATAATTTGTAAAAATAAGAGCGATCTCTTCAGTCATTTATGCGCACGCCTCCTTTTCGGAATTGTTCGCCTGGTTCTTCAATTTTCGCTCATAACGCTTTGCAAAATATGTAAGCGGGAAGCAAAGACAGAAGAAAAGGATTCCGCAGAGGAGATATGCCGGTCCGTAGCTGAGGGTTCCGTTCGAAGCCCATGCGTTGGAACGGTACATAAGGTCGCCGCCGGCAATCATTGCAAGAACGGAAGTGTTCTTGATAAGGGCGACCATCTGGTTTGCAAGAGGGGGAAGAGCGATTTTTACGGACTGGGGCAGAATTATGTAACGCATGGCCTGTAAATGGGTAAATCCCTGGCTGAGCGCCGCTTCCGTCTGTCCGTAAGGAATTGAAGTTATTCCGGTTCGGACAACTTCGGAAATATATGCGCCGGTGTAAACTCCAAGTCCGATCACGCCGATCTGTTCTTTGGAAAGGCCGATCCCTGCATAAAGCAAACCGTAATACATGAAAAGCACCTGGAGAACAAGGGGTGTGTTCTGGAAAAACTCAACATATACCCTTGCGATGCCTTTTAAAACTTTGTTGTTTCCGGAAGAGAAAAGCCCGAAAACAACTCCGAGGAAAAGCGCAAGCGCAAGCGCAAAAACCGAAACTTTTATCGTGACGAAAAATGCGTCAATAAATTCCTGCCTTGATGCCCAAAGCGCTTCCCAGCGCCAAAGAGCAAAAATTCCGCTGTTCAAAAAGCTTTTCACTTCCTTTCTTTAAAAATTTGTGTTTCCGTTAAAAAACGGAAGATAAATTAACCTTCGAAGCTCGGAAGAAGTCCGTTTGCTTCGCGGATAGCTTCAATGGTTCCGTCGGAAAGCCATTTTTCAATAAGCGCATCAACATATGCGTTGAGTTCGGTGTTGGAAAGTTTGGAAACAACGCCGAAAGGCTGTGCGGCAAAACGGTCTTCAAGAATAACGGTGGTGTCGTCCATATAAGTGGAAAGAACGACGGTATCAACGCAATGTGCCTGGACCGCGCCGGAAGAAAGAGCAAGCTTAATGGAAGCATGGTCGTCAAATTCATCAAAAGTGAGTTCATATCCTTCGCCGAGATATTCCTTAAGGGACTGGGCGGAAGTGGAGCTCATTGTTACGCCGACGGTTTTTCCGTTAAGATCTTCAAGGGAAGAAATTCCGGAATTTTTAAGAACCATTACGCCGACAGCGTCGGTATAATAGGGAGCGGAAAAATGATAGCTCATTTTGCGTTCTTCGGTGATGGTGAAGTTGGAAAGGCTGATATCAATATCGCCGGAATCGATCATCTGAAGGCGGGTGGTGGGGGTTACAACAAGGAATTCGATATCAACGCCGAGTTCTTTTGCAATTTCGCGCGCAATATCGATTTCAAGACCTTCATATTCTCCGGTTTCGGGGTTGAGATATCCCATTCCGATAAGGGAATCTTTTACTCCGACACGGAGAACGCCGCGTTCTTTAATGGTTTCGGTGGTGATTTCGGAACTTCCGCCGCAAGCGGCAAAGCCGAAGAGCATTGCAAAAACAAGAATGAATGCAAGAATTTTTTTCATTTAATAAATCTCCTTATTTTGCCTTACTGACGGAGGATCTTTCCGAGGAAGGCCTTTGTTCTTTCGTTTTCGGGGTTTGTGAAGAAATGTTCGGGGGTTCCTTCTTCAATTATCTTTCCTTCATCCATGAATACGATTCTGTCGGCAACTTCCCTTGCAAAACCCATTTCGTGCGTTACAACGACCATTGTGATGTTTTCTTCGGAAAGACGGATCATAACGTC
>JAFYOZ010000137.1 GCA_017547705.1 Oscillospiraceae bacterium | reverse complement strand
CCACAGAATCCTTGTTCGCGGAACAAGAATTGAAAATACTGCAGAAGCAAAAAATATAAGGATAGTTTCGGAAGCTGCGCAGATAGAACCGCTTATAATTGCGCCTATCGTAGCGGCGCCGATCCTCATTGTCCTTTTCTTTATGCTGATGCTTCCGAAAAAACAAACACCGAGATCGGGAGGTGACGATTATGAAAAAAATTAAAAAAATATTATCTCTTTTTCTTGCTTTCATAATCGTTTTCTGTTCTTCCCCGGCGGTTTTTGCCGCAGCAGGAAATATTGAAACCGAAAAGGATTCAAGCCTTGAAATAATCTTCCGACACGACGAAAAAGCTATTCCCGAAGCGGAATTTTCCGTTTATCTTGTTGCGAATATCGATGAACGCGGAAAATACACCGTTACCGAAGAATTCAAGGATTTTAACGTAAATATAACCGGCAAAAACGACGAAGCATGGAGAGCCCTTGTTTCAACTCTCGAAGGGCATGTTTTCAAAAACAAAATCGAACCTGCCGCTTTTGGAAAAACAGATTCCGAAGGAGTTTTGAAACTCACCGGACTTAAACCCGGACTTTATCTTGTAATAGGAACTCCGGTTTCTTTCGAAGATTTCACATATCTGCCGGAAAGCGCAATAATCCAGATCCCGACCCTTGACAGCGAAAACAACGTCTGGGATTACGATATTTCAATAAAACCGAAATACAGCTTCATTCCGGATATCGGTCCGGACGGATTTATTGAAAGAAAGGTCCTTAAAATCTGGGATGACGAAGGATATGTTCCGCTCCGTCCCAAAGAAATAAAGGTCTATCTTTTCTGTGACGGAGAAGTTTACGACACAGTTATTCTCAACGAGGAAAACAACTGGAGACATACCTGGAGCAAACTTGAGGACGGACACAGCTGGACTGTTTCCGAAGAAGTTCCGGACAGATACACCCTTACGATCGAGAAAAAAGGAATAACTTTTGTTCTTACGAACAGCTTTGATGAAAATACTCCTCCGCCGGATGATCCGGATGATCCGAAGCCGCCGGAACCTCCAAAACCGGAACCTCCGGAACCGGACGAACCGAATCTTCCCCAGACCGGACAGCTTTGGTGGCCTGTTCCTGTTCTTTCCGCTTTGGGAATCCTTTTTGTTGCGGCGGGAATGATCCGCAGAAGAGGCAGCCATGAAAACTAAAAAAGGAACCGGACTTATAATAATTGGAGTCGCTTTGATTTTTGCGGCGGCGGGTCTTTCTGCGTATAATTTCATCGAAGAAAAAAACGCCGGAAATTCCTCAAGGGAAGCCGCAAAGATCCTTGAACAGCAGATCACCGTAAAAGAAGAAACCGAAATTTTTCATAACGCGGCGGAAGAAGAGATCCCCGACTATATCCTGAATCCGGAAATGGATATGCCGACAGAGGAAATCGACGGAACGGAATATATCGGAACGGTAAGCGTTCCGAAAATCGGTCTGCTGCTTCCGGTAATAAGCGAATGGAGTTATCCGAATCTTAAAATCGCGCCATGCCGATATTACGGTTCCGCAT
>JAFYOZ010000136.1 GCA_017547705.1 Oscillospiraceae bacterium | reverse complement strand
TTTTCTACAGAAACAAACAAATTTTTCGTGCATCTTAATTGTATATTAAAAAGGCGGAAACAAAAATTTTACAATTTGGATTTATAATTATCAAAAAAAGGAAAGGACAGCAAAAGATGGACGAAAAAATCAGTGTTTGCCTTATAAACGACAGCTTTCCTCCGCTTATTGACGGAGTTGCAAATACGGTAAAAAATTATGCGGACATTATAAATAAAAAACACGGAAAAGCGGTTGTGGCTGTGCCATATTATCCAAAGGCCGATGACAGCAAATTTCCATATAAGGTTGTCCGCTTTCCAAGCATAAACACAGAAAAATTTGTCGGATACAGAACGGGTTTCCCGTTTTTTGCGGAAACTCTTGATGAAATAAAATCAGAAAATATAAACATAATACATACCCATTGTCCTTTTACATCGGCACTTTTGGCAAGAACTCTTCGGGAACCTCTTGATGCGCCGGTTGTTTTTACATATCATACGAAATTTGATATAGATATCGAATCCGCAGTGAAGAACAGCTATATCAAGAAAAAGGTTCTTGGATATCTTGTGGATAATATCGAAGCCTGCGACGAGGTTTGGGTAGTAAGCGAAGGAGCAGGAGAAAATCTCCGGAGCATCGGATATAAAGGGGAATATTTCGTTATGCAAAACGGAGTTGATATTCCAAAAGGCCGTGTTTCGGATGATTTCATCGAAGAAGTAACGGGCGGATATAACATACCGAATGAAATCCCGGTTTTTCTCTTTGTTGGAAGAATGAACTGGTATAAAGGACTGAAAATTATCGAAGATTCCCTTGCAAAAATAAAATCCGATGGAAAGGATTTCAGAATGGTTTTCATCGGCGGCGGAAGAGATTTTGATGATGTAAAAAAATATTCCGCGGAATTAAAAATTGAAGAAAACTGCCTTTTTCTTGGCCCGATAAGGGACAGAGAGAAGTTGAGGGCATGGTATTCCAGAGCGGATTTGTTCCTTTTTCCGTCGGTTTATGATACAAACGGGCTTGTTATAAGAGAAGCGGCGGCTTCCGGACTTCCGAGCCTTATTATTGAAAAAAGCTGCGCAGCAGAGGGGATTACAGACGGCTATACCGGTTTTCTTGCAGAAAACAATGCGGAAGCCTTCGCAAAAAAACTCTCTGAAATTTGCGATAACAGGGCGCTTTTAAAAGAAGTCGGAAAAAACGCCATGGATAAAATCTATATTTCATGGGAAGACGCAGTTATGGCCGCAACCGAGAGATATAAAACCGTAATTGAAAAATACAAAGCCGGAAAATACGAGAGGAAGCAATCTTTCAGCGATGAATGGTTTAATGCAGAGGGAGAGCTTCTCGACGCAATAAACAGAGCGGAAAAACTAAGAAAAAGGGCAAAAACCGCCGTTATAAATTACGGAAAAGGAAAGAACAGGGCCATTAAAAACTCCGCAAAAGAGTTCTATCACGGAATGAACGAAAAACGAAGAAAAATAACAAAAGCCCTCCGGAAAAAATTGGATATGTTTTTATAATGTAAATATTCCTAAATAAACTGTGTTATCTATTTACTTTGTGATGAAAAGGGGATATAATAAACAGCGTGCGACAATTTTTATTTTACATAGATAATCGGAGGAAAAAATGAAAAGAATTTTAGCCTTTATTTTAATCGTAATGATGCTTGGGGCTTTTTCCGGATGCAAACATGAACATGTTCCCGGCCCTGCAGCAAGCTGTACCGAACACCAGATTTGCCTTGAATGTGAGGAGATCCTTGTTGCTGCTCCCGGTCATAGAGCAGGAGATATGGCAACCTGCCTTGCTCCCCAGGTTTGTACCGTTTGCGGAAAAGAACTTTCTCCCCAGCTTGACCATGTTCCCGGTGATGAACCCACCTGTACCGAAGGACAGATTTGCATAGTCTGTGAAACAGAGCTTGTTCCTGCTCTCGGTCATACCATCGGAGCTGGAAACGCATGCACTACCTGTGAACTCCAGATCGTTCCTGCAGACCAGAAATACAATAAACCCGGAAGAAACGGCGCTCTTTCCGATAATACCGACGGAATCATCGCAGAAACCGAAGGCGGACATTATGATAACAATATCAACGCATATTATGCCGGCGCAGTTCTTATCTGCGGCGATTACGGTCTTGAATATTTCCTTCCTTCTGCTTCCGGAAATGCCGCATGGGCAAATACCGTAAACAAATTTGCAGAAAAATATCCGGAAATCAACGTAACCGCACTTCTTATTCCGAAGAGCTGCACTTTTAACTCTCCGGAAGGATATACCGATCCTTATGAACGCACCGAAGCACATATTTTTGAAACCTATGCAATGCTTAACGAAGGTATCAAAACCGCAGACTGCTTTGGAATCATGGCAGAACATTCCGATGAGTATATGTTCTATCGTACTGACCACCACTGGACAAGCCTTGGCGCATATTATGCTTCTGTTGCATATTGCGAAGCAAACGATATTGTTCCCTATGAGCTTGACAGCTATGAAACCGTAATCAAAACCAACTTCCTTGGAACTCTTTATAACTTTGCCGGCGGCGTTCAGAGCCTTAAATCCAACCTTGACTATACCGTTGGACGTTATCCCCATGTTGGTTATTCCATGATTTGCGGAAATACCGGCGCATGGTATGAAGCACCCGCAATCAACTATAACTATAACAGCTATGCCGGAATGTTCATCAGCGGTGATAACCCTCTTACTGTTATCAGCACTGCAAACAAAAACGGCAAAACCCTTATGATTTTTAAAGAATCCTATGGCAACGCATTTGTTCCCTATATGATCGATTATTATGAACAGATCATCGTAGTCGATATCAGAAAACAGAGCAAGAGCGTTGAAACCCTTATCGAAGAATACGGCGTAACCGATGCCCTTATCATCAATAACTGCCAGGCTGCAGTAAGCCTTCAGTCGGATCTTCACAGCAAAGCAATGTCCTGATAAAAAAGGCTTCTCCGTTTTTTTAGGAGAAGCCTTTTTCTGAATATATGGGGGATTAATATGGAACTTAGAGAACAGATAAAAAATTATATTCCGATGAACGAACAGGAAGAAAAAGATAAAGAGATGCTCCTTGAATGGCTTTCTGCTCCGGAGGTTTTTACCAGAAAAAACAGAGCGGCACATTTTACCGCTTCCGCATGGGTTGTCAATAAAGAACGCACAAAGGTTCTTATGATATATCATAACATTTATAATTCCTGGGCATGGCTTGGAGGTCATGCAGACGGTGAAGAAAATCTTCTTTATGTTGCAGAAAAAGAGGCAAGAGAAGAAAGCGGAATCACCGATATAAAACCCATTGGCGACAAAATTGCTTCTCTTGAGGTTCTTACAGTAAGCGGACACGAAAAAAGAGGGGAATATGTTTCTTCCCATCTCCATCTCAATGTCACATACATGTTCGAGGCTTCCGAAGAACAGGTTCTTGCAATAAAACCGGACGAAAACAGCGGAGTTATGTGGATTGAAGCCGATGATATCAAAAATAAAAGCACCGAAGAATGGTTCGTAAAAAGGATTTATCCAAAGCTTATCGAAAAAATGAAAAACGTATAAAAAAGGCCGTGCTCATTTTGAGCACGGCTGTTTTTTATGAGAACGTAATTATTCTTCATACGGAACAGAAAGAGATTCGCACATCATCTTTCTTGATTTTGCGGAAAGTTCCGCAGTTGAAGAAGCAAGAACTTCTTCCGCAGGAATAACGCCGCAAACCCTAAGGGTTATTACGGTTTTCTTAAAAGGTGCGTTTCTGTGAACAAGATTTGTGTTATCAATGGTTGTAACAACGATAGGCGCACCGGATTTTGTTGCAATCTTAAAAGAGCCTGCATGGAAATCGAGCATTTCTCTGTCTCTTGCTCGGGTTCCTTCCGGATAAATAACCATGCTGCAAACGCCGTTTTTAATATTTTCTGCGGCGCCGTTTATGGATTTTACTGCGTTTCTGGGGTTTTCGCGGTCTATTGCGATACAGCAGACACGGTGCATAAGCTTGTTGATAATCGGAAGATTAAAGTTTTCCGGTTTTGTGATAAATCCAAGACGGTATTTTCCAAGAAGGGTTAAAGTTACGATGGGGTCGAACATCGCCTTATGGTTTTGGATAAGAAGAAAAGGCTCCTTCGGAATTTTTTCTTCTCCTTCAATAACCGTTTTTACATTACAGGCAGAAAGTGCGATTTTAAGAGTGAAAATCGCAACATTGTTATAAAAATCGGAAAATTTTTCGTTCGGTTTATTAAGGTCAACAACAGCGGCAACAATAACAAGAAAAGTTACATATATTATTGCGGCGATAAGGGTGTATTCGATGGAATAGATAACAAAACCGGGGAAGAATCCGGCGCTGTATGGAGGATTTATAAACATATCCAGCGCGCCAAGGATAATTCCGATCAAGGGGAAAATAAAAACCATTAATCTACCTCTTATATAAATTTGTATTCTCCGTCGCTTTCCATGGAAAGGCTTTTTCCATAGAAGCAGGTGAGAGCTTTAACGTAATATTCGGTGTCTTTTGCTCCTGCGGTTTCATAGGAAGAATGCATCGCAAGCTGGGGAAGACCGATATCGACTGTATTGAGAGAAACCTGGGTGTTTGCGATGTTTCCGAGGGTGGAACCACCGGGCATATCTGCGCGGTTTGCATAGCGCTGGAAGGGAACGCCGGCTTCTTCACAAACAAGCTGGAAAATTGCGGCAGAAACAGCATCGGAAGTATATCTCTGGTTTGCGTTATATTTGATAACGATGCCCTCGTTCATATAAACCGCATGGTTTTTGTCCTGATATTCCGGGTGGTTCGGATGAACCGCATGGGCGTTATCGCAGGAGAGCATAAAGCTGTTTGCAATCTTTCCAAGATGCTCGGAGTTTGAAAGTCCAAGGCTTTCGCTGATACGCTCAAGAACACAGGCGATAAAGGTGGAAGCTGCGCCCTGTTTTGTCTGGCTTCCCACTTCTTCGTTATCGAAGAGGCAATATACCGGAAGGCTTTCTGCTTTTTCTGCGGAAACAAATGCCTCAAGAGCGCCAAAAGCACACTGAAGGTCATCAAGACGGGGAGCAGAGATATATCCGTTCCATTCGGTTCCGTACTGGGGGTTATATACGACAAGGTCGGTGGTGAGGATATCGCTTTCATCACAGCCGGCGGTTTTTGCAATCAAGGTGCGGAAAGAACCTTTTTCATCACCGGTGCAGAAAAGAGGAAGCATATCAACAGCTGGGTTATAGGACATATTGTCGTTTGCGTTGCGGTTCATATGGATTGCAACGTTGGGGATGATTGCGCAGGGTTCTTTGGTATCAACAAGGCGGACAGAGATTCCTTTTTCGGTGCGGAGAGTGATTCTTCCGGCGACGGAAAGAGGTCTGTCGAGCCAGGTGGAACAAAGCATGCCACCGTATTTTTCTGTGGAAAGGCGAACGTAATATTTATCCGCGATTTCTGCGTTTTCCTTAATTTTAAAGCAGGGGCTGTCGCAATGGGAAGCGGTAATCATAAAACCGGAAAATTTATCTTCCGGAATACGGAAGGAAATTACGGAAGAACCGTTTCTTGTAACGTAATAGCCTTTTCCGGGTTCGAGGTCCCATTTTTTGCTTTCACAAAGCTCGGTATATCCTTTTTTAGAAAGAGCTTCGCAAACAGTTTTAACTGCGTGATAGGGGGTTGGACTTTTAGAGATAAAATCAAAAAGTTTTTTATTCATAAGGCATCTCCTTATATTGAATCATAGTTATAAATACATTATATATTCTTACATAAAATTCTGCAAGGAAAAAGCAGGAGAAAAAATCGTTTATCTCTCCTGCAACCGAAAGTTGCGCTTCGGTTGCGCGATAATTGATGGCGCAACCGGATAAAATATGCTATAATCGGCTCATGAAAGGAAGTGGTTTTTGTGTCGAGTGTATATGCAATAGGAAATCTTCTGATGATTTTGGGGCTTTTTGTCGGATTGATTTTTGGTATAGCGATATTGGTTGTTATATATCTAATTTCAAGAAAATCGAAGAAAACAGAACCGCAATACGTTCCGCAGGAGCCTGTTACGCCACAGCAGGAGGAAATCCGCAAGACCCTTGGGGAAATGCTTAAGGAGCTTCGTACAGAACGCAACATGACCCAGGAATTTGTTGCGGAAAGCCTTGGAGTTTCCCGCCAGGCGGTATCAAAATGGGAAAACGGTTCTTCTGAACCCAGTACCAGCAATCTTGTTGCAATAGCAAAGCTTTATGGAATAGAACCGGAAGAACTTTTCAGAAAACTTGTATAATCTTATGGGCGGATTTCATCCGCCCTTTTTTATAGCCTTCCTTGCAAAATGGAGGGAAAGACTGCACCTTTTAACAAGTGGGCTTTTTAAAGGTAAATTTTTTAGTCCTTTTTAGATAAAAACGGCAAAAATAAAAATTTTATATAACTTGTTGCCCAAATTATAAAAAACATCTTGCAGAAAATAATATATTTATGTATAATATTCTGTTGTAGATATTTGCTTTTTTGCTGATATTTTAAGCGAAAAAGGGACTTTTTTACAATCAGTAATTAAAAAAGTCTTTATATAGAAAGGATCTGTAATTATGGCAAACACCAGAAAAGTAGGTACTGTATCCCGCGGCATTCGCTGCCCCATCTTCCGTCAGGGAGATAACCTTGGAGAAATGGTAACCAAAAGTGTACTTGAAGCTGCTGAATCCGAAGGTTTTGAACTTCGCAATCGCGACGTAATTGCTATCACCGAATCCGTTGTTGCAAGAGCACAGGGCAACTATGCTACTGTTGATGACATCGCTGCTGACGTAAAAGCAAAACTCGGTGGAGAAACTGTTGGCGTTATCTTCCCGATCCTTTCCAGAAACCGTTTTGCAATCTGCCTTCGCGGTATTGCAAGAGGCTGCAAAAAAGTTGTTCTTATGCTCAGCTATCCTTCCGATGAAGTCGGTAACGAACTTGTAAGCCTCGATAAACTCGATGATGCAGGCGTTGATCCTTATGTTGACGTTCTCTCTCTCGAAAAATACCGTGAGCTCTTTGGCGAAAACAGACATCCTTTCACCAATGTTGACTATGTCGAATACTACTGCGGCCTTGTAAAAGAAGAAGGCGCAGAGGTTGAAATCATCTTTGCAAATAACCCCAAAGCAATTCTCGGTTATACCGACTGTGTTCTTGCTTGCGATATCCATACCCGCGCAAGAACCAAACGCATTCTTAAAAATGCAGGCGCAAAAGTTGTTTGCGGTCTTGATGATATCCTTACTGCTCCTATCAGCGGCGGTTATAACGAAAAATACGGCCTTCTCGGTTCCAACAAAGCAACCGAAGAAACCGTAAAACTCTTCCCCCGTGATAGCCAGGATCTTGTTCTCGATATCCAGAAACGCGTTCTTGATGCAACCGGAAAACATGTTGAAGTTATGGTATATGGCGACGGCGCATTCAAAGATCCTCAGGGAAAAATCTGGGAGCTTGCTGACCCGGTTGTTTCTCCTTTCTATACTGAAGGACTTATCGGAACTCCTAACGAGCTTAAACTTAAATACCTCGCAGACAACGATTTCAGCGATCTTTCCGGCGAAGAGCTTAAAAAAGCAATCTCTGAAAGCATTAAAGCAAAAGACGCAAACCTTGTTGGTAACATGGCTTCCGAAGGAACCACTCCCCGTCAGCTTACTGACCTTATCGGTTCTCTCTGTGACCTTACTTCCGGTTCCGGCGATAAAGGTACTCCTGTTATCCTTGTTCAGGGTTATTTCGATAACTACACCAACTGATAAAAAGTATTTTAAAGGCCTCCGATTTTCGGAGGCCTTTTTTGTTGTTTATAAAAGCGGGGCAAGAACTTTGATGAAGAAAGAAAGGGGCCTTAAAAGCGGATAGTTCTTCCAGATGGTATCCTTTTCAATCCGGCGGCATTTTTTAAGGGTTTCTTTAAAATCCTTTTCAATATCACCGATGCAGTTTGTGCCATAGCAGTATGCGGCACATTCAAAATGATGATAAAGGCTTCTGTAATCAAGGTTTATGGTTCCAACAACAGCCTCAACATCGTCTGCAACAAAGGATTTTGCGTGGATGAATCCGGGAGTATATTCATAAATCTGAACTCCGGAATCCAAAAGAGAAGCATAATGGCTTTTTGCGAGGGAATAGGGGATAAATTTATCCGGAACACCGGGAAGAATGATTGCAACCTCTACTCCGCGCTCCGCAGCAAATTTTATGGCGGTTTCCATGCGGCTGTCAAGAATAAGATATGGGCTCATAATATGAACATACCGTTTTGAACGGTTAAGGATATCCATATAAACCCTTTCTCCGACCATATCGCCGTCAAGAGGACAGTCGCAATATGGGATAACAAACCCGGAAGAATCCTCCGCAGGAACAGAGGGATGATTTATAAAGGGGTCAAAAACGGTTTCCTTTTCGTCTATATTCCACATCTGGAGGAACATCAGAGTAAAACCTTTTACTGCCTTTCCGCGGAGCATAACCGCAGTATCTTTCCAATGTCCGTGGACGACCTCTTTATTGATATATCTGTCCGCAAAGTTGATTCCGCCGGTAAAGGCAATATTTCCGTCGATGACCATTATCTTTCTGTGGTCGCGATAGTTATAATGGGTTGAAACAAAAGGAGAAAGAGGCGCAAAAACCTTGCATTTTATTCCGAGCTTTTCAAGCATCTTCGGGTAGTCATGGGGAAGAGTTGTAAATTCGTTGGTGCCGTCATACATAACTCTTACATCAACGCCTTCTTTAACCTTTTCTGCAAGGATTTCGAGGATTTTTCCCCACATGATTCCTTCGTCGATGATAAAATATTCGAGGAAGATAAAATCTTTAGCTTCCTTAAGGCGAAGAAGAACTTCATCAAACATGTTTTCGCCTATGGGAAGATAGGTTGTTTCGGTTTTATCAAAAACCGGAAAACCTCCGCAGCGCTGAAGATAATGTGCGATAGAGGCTGCGCCCGGGTCGGTTTTTATAAAATCTTCGAGGACGTGTTTCTCCTGGGGGATTTTCTTTCTGGTGGAATTAACAAGAAAATCAACTCGGTCACGAAGTTTTCTGTGGCCGAATTCAAGGGTGGTATAGAAGAACAAAAGCGTTCCAAAAACCGGAAGACCCATTACGAGGATGACCCATGTGAGCTTTGATGTGGGGTCGATCCGGGTGTTTATGATATATAGAGAAACGAGGATTCCGAGTATAATTCCGCCGCCGATAAATTCCGGAACAAAGGATTGGAACAGTATAAAAACAGAAAAAAGCACCAGAACCTGAACAGCAAAAAGAAGGATGATTATTCCAAAACGGCTGAAAATTGCATGCATGATGCCTTTTTGTCCTTTCTTAAGAAGATGCAGGCCGGTATCTTTTATGCTTTTCTTTTCCATGAAAAATCCTCCTTCCAAAATTATTATTACATAGTATAGCGCTAAAAACAGGCGATGTAAAGTAAGCATTATTTAACAGATTATTAAATTAATGTTAAGAAAAGAGGTAAAAAATGACCTGCAGAAAATTTTCTGCAGGTCATTAAAAAATAGAAAAGAGGGGTATTTAAAAAATCAGCGAACCATCATGATACCGCCGTCAACAGAAAGAGTTTGACCGGTCATGAATCTGGAACTGTCGCTTGCTGCAAAAGCCATAACAGGAAGGAAATCCTTAATCGGGTCGCCCATTTCGCCGCCGATACAGAGTTCTTTCATAGTTGCGTCATGAATTGCAAGCTGTTCGGGAGTCATCATATCTCTCATCTGCTGATACATGGGAGTTTTGATGCAAGGAGCAATCATATTTACACGAATATTATATTTCATCCAGTCTTTTGCAAGGGTTCTTGTCCAAGCGGTAACTGCACCTTTGGATGCACCGTAATGTGCCTGACCAGGACTGCAGATGTATGCGGAAGCACTGGTAAAGTTGATGATATTGCCGCCGTTTTCTTTCATATAAGGGAATACGGCTTCATTGGTGAGAAAAGTTCCGTCAACATTTACTGCAAAAACTTTTTTGAAATCTTCAAATTTAATAAGTTCTGCAGGGCAATGAGGGCCAATTCCTGCTGCATGAACGAGAACATCGATTCCGCCGAGATATTCCGCTGCTTCAGCGATACCTTTTTTAACTTCTTCTTCGTCTGCTACGTTAACGTGAATGTATTTTGCACCGGTTTTTTCTGCAACTTCTGCTGCTTTTTCGTCAAGGATATCAAAGAAAACAATTTTAGCACCGAGTTCAACAAAACCTTCAACAGTAATCTGACCCATTCCGTTTGCGCCGCCGGTTACAACGATTCTTTTTCCGTCAAGTCTTTCCATAATACAGTCCTCCTGAATATAATTGTGTTTAAATTAACACTTCTATTACATTATAACGCACCATATTATGTATTTGAAGAACATAAAAGAGCCTATATACGCACTAAAAATGCGGACAAAAGCTCTTATACTGTTAATTTTCAGGCGAAAAGCTTTTTATAATTTTAATAAGCTCGGTTGTTTTTGTGTCGGAATTTTTAGAATAATAAAGTCCGAAAGGAATTTTATAAGTTTCGGAAAGTGGAACACATTTGCAAAAAGGATAGACCCTTTGGCTGTTTTCAGTAATTAACATGATTCGGTTTTCGTTTTCACAGCGGTTAAAGGTTTTTATATTGAATTTTTCAATCTCGAAAATAGAAAATCCGAAATAATCCTCCTTGATTTTTGAAATCGCATTATCCCAAACAGCACTTCTTCCGCTTTTAAGGGTTGCGATTTTTTCGCCGCAAAGGTCGGAAAAAGAGATTTCTGTTTTACTGGCAAGTCTGTGATTAAGAGGAATGGCACAGCAGATTTTTGTTTCCGAAAGCTTTATTGAGTTAAGTCCGAATTTTTTTGCAAGTTTTTCGTCATATATGTCAACGCAAAAATCGATATCCTTTCCAACGGCGCGGAACATGGAAATGATGTTTTCGTTGGAGGTTCCGAAGAAAAACATACTTGAATACGCCCGGTGGATATTTTCATCCGCCGGAAACCAGTTTGCAAGCATAAATTCATCAGCAAAAGTATCCATAATTCCGATTCTTACGAAGTCGGGTTTGTTTTCGTTTATTGCCTGCGCTTTTTCAACCGCCTGGTTATAGCTTTGAACAAGCTTTTTGGAATCGTTATAAAAAGACTTTCCTGCGGGGGTAAGCTTTATACCTTTTAAAGTACGTTCAAAAAGAAGAAAACCAAGGCTTTCTTCAAGAGAGGTTATGCGTTTTTTTACGGCATTTGGAGAAAGGTATAAAATTTCCGCCGTTTTTATAAAGCTTCCGGATTCGGCGGCGCAAATAAAGGTTTTAAGATATTCATCAAACAAGGTGTTTTCGCCTTCTTTCAATAAAATTATAGCACAAAGAAAAGAAAAAACAAATCCGGCTTTTGCTTTTCCCTTTGCAATAATCCGCATTATGTGCTATTATACTTTTATATACACTTTTTCGGGAAAGGGCGGCGCTGTTTTTCTTGAAGACCCTTATTATTTATTCCAGCAAAACCGGAACAACAAAAAGATGTGCGGCACTTCTTGCCGCAAATATCGGTGCAGACAGCTGCGATATGTTTGAGATAACCGAAGAGATTCCAAGCCTTTCCGGATACGATTGCGTTGCAATCGGTTCCTATGTTCGCATGGGTGTTATCGATAAAAAAATCGCCGCATATTTGAATAAAAATAAGGACGAACTTTTTAAGATGAAGTTTGGACTTTTTATCTGTTCCTGCCTTGCGGATAAAGTTTCTGAAGCCATCACAAAGAATTTCAGCGATGAGTTTATGGATAATGCCGCAATAATCGATTGGTTTGGCGGAGAACTTCCGAAGGATAAATTAAAAGCGATGGATAAGATTATTGTTAATTCCATCATAAAAATCGCAAAAACCGACCCGACTTTTACCGTATCCGAAAAAATAATCCCGGAAAGTATCACAAATTTTGCATCCGTGCTCAAAGAAGAATAAAAAATACCCCGTGCTCAAAATTGAGCACGGGGTTCTTTTTTTAATATTGCGCAAGAGGAGCAGTATCGTCGTCCTCCATTTTTTCGATGGATTTTATGATAACTTCATAGCTGTAATCCGGGTTTACTTCAACAATGCAGGTATCCCCAAGCTTTTTGCCTATAAGGGCTTTTCCAAAAGGAGATTCCTTGCTGATAAATCCTGCGGAAACATCGTATCGGACTTCTGTTACGATCTGATAGTTTTCCTCCATATCATCTTCCGGAATATATACGGTAACTTTATCATAAAGCCCAACAACGCCTTCTTCTGCGTGGCCGTCGATGATAACGGCGGTTTTTATCATGGCTTCAAGATAGCGGATTCGGCTGTCGTTTCTGCCTTTTGCTCGTTTTGCTTCCTTATATTCAAAGTTTTCAGAAAGATCGCCAAAGCTTCTTGCGGTTTTAACGTCATCAAGAATTTTTGGGCGGAGCACAAGTTTTCTGTAATCCAGCTCCTCCTGCATCTTTTTTATATCATTGGCTGTAAGCTCGTCGTGCATATAAATTTTTCCGCCTTTCGGTTTAATATGTATATTATATTCCCAAAAAGGGTGTATTTTCAAGAATTTTTAAGAAAAAAATAAAGAAATAGGGCTGTTCACCTTGTGTGAAATATAGTATAATACTAAATTGTGAGAATATATTTTTTAGGAATGGAGGCAAAAATAAAAATGAGACCTATAAAAATTATATCCGACAGTACCGCAGACCTTCCGAGAGAATTGATTGAAAAGTATGATATACAGGTTCTTCCTCTTTCTGTAAGCCTTGGAGAAAACAGCTATAAAGACGGACTTGAAATTTCCGCACAGGATATTTTCAAATTCTATGATGAAACAAAAACTCTTCCAAAAACCTCTGCTGTTTCCGTTTTGGAATACACCGAGGCTTTCAGCCATTGGGTAGAAAAAGGATACGATGTAATCCATTTTACCATCAGTTCCACCATGTCTGCATGTTATCAGAATGCTTGCATTGCAGCAGTTGAACTTGGTCATGTCTGGTCCATCGACTCTGCAAACCTTTCTTCCGGTATCGGACTTCTTGTTATCAAAGCAGCAGAACTTGCCGCAAAAGGAGAAAGCGCAGAGGTTATTGCAAGAGAGATTTCTGAAGCAAAAACAAAAGTTGATTCAAGCTTTATCCTCAACCAGCTTGAATTCCTTCATAAAGGCGGAAGATGCAGCGGTGTTGCAGCTCTTGGTGCAAACCTTCTTAAACTTAAACCCTGCATCGAAGTAAAAGACGGAAAAATGGGTGTTGCAAAAAAATATCGCGGAGCATATGAAAAATGCACTCTTGATTACATCCACGACCGTCTTGATGATAACGATAACGTTGATACAAAACGCATTTTTATCACTTATTCCGGACTTGATGAAAAACTTATCAAGGAAATCCATAAAGAAGTTAAAAAATGCAAAAAGTTCGATGAAATCATCGTAAACGAAGCAGGAAGCACCATCACCGGTCACTGTGGCCCCGGTACTTTCGGTATTCTTTATTTCAGAAAAGAAAACAACTGATTTTTAATAAAAAAGAGGGGTTACAATGAAAAGTTTAACCAATCTCTACAGAATAGGCCGCGGACCTTCCAGTTCCCATACTATCGGCCCGGAAAGAGCAGCAAAATTCTTTAAAGAAAAGCACCCGGAGGCAGACGGCTTTGGTGTTACTCTTTATGGTTCTCTTGCAAAAACCGGAAAAGGCCATATGACCGATGCTGTTCTTCGACAGACTTTTGCTCCGGTTCCATCAGAAATTGTTTTTGATATGGAAGCGGATGAAAGCGGATTTTATCATCCGAACGCAATGGATATGCGCGCCTATAAAAACGGCGAGGAACTCGAAAAAATCCGAGTATATTCCATCGGCGGCGGAGAAATTGTTGTTGACGGAACGGAATATGTTGCTCCGCCGGAGGTTTATTATGAAAACACCTTCGAGGAAATCAAAGAATATTGCCGCGAGCACGATATCAGTATTTGGGAATATGTAGAGAGAATGGAAGGACCCCATATCTGGGATTATCTTGAAGAAGTATGGCACCAGATGAAAAAGACCATAAAAGAAGGTCTTAAAGCAGAAGGTGTTCTTGCAGGCGGACTTTGTGTTCAGCGCAAGGCGGCTTTTCTCTATAACCAGTACCACATGGACGAAAGCGAACAGACAAAAGAAAACAGAATTGTCTGTTCCTATGCTTTTGCTGTTGGTGAACAGAACGCCAGCAACGGAACAGTTGTAACTGCTCCGACTTGCGGTGCAGCAGGAGTTGTTCCGGCGGTTCTTTATTATTGGCAGAGAAAACGCGGTATCTCTGATACAGATATTCTTCATGCTCTTGCAACCGGCGGTATTATCGGAAATATTATAAAGACAAATGCTTCAATTTCCGGTGCGGAATGCGGCTGTCAGGCAGAAATCGGAACAGCCTGTTGCATGGCTTCTGCCGGACTTGCGGAAATTTGCGGAATGAGCCTTGATCAGATAGAATATGCTGCAGAAGTTTCTATGGAGCATATGCTTGGTCTTACCTGTGACCCCATCGACGGACTTGTTCAGATTCCGTGTATCGAGCGCAACGCTGTTGCGGCGATGAGATCCATAAATGCCATTTCTCTTGCAAACTTCCTGACACATACCAGAAAGATTTCTTTCGATACGGTTGTTAAAACCATGTACGAAACCGGAAAAGACATAAAGAGCCACTATCGTGAAACATCTGAAGGTGGCCTTGCAAAACATTATTGCGATTAATAAAATCAGATAAAAAGCGGCGCTTCATACGAAGCACCGCTTTTTTTATAATCTTTTCCGGATGGCAAGGCCTCCCTTGCCTAAAGGGAGGGGGACCACGAAGTGGTGGAGGGATTCTTTTAAAGCCTTCTCCTTGAGGAGAAGGTGGCAAAACCGAAGGTTTTGACGGATGAGGTGTCTTAATAAGAATACTACCCCATTTCTTTTGTAACCAAAAGAAACCGGGTAGTACCTGAAAGAAAAGTTTTCTTACCCCTGTTGAAGCTCCCGCTTCAACTGTCCCCTAAAC
>JAFYOZ010000135.1 GCA_017547705.1 Oscillospiraceae bacterium | reverse complement strand
ATGTTGGAATCGTACATTCCGTGGTCGATCATATCCTCAACAAGAAGATATACAGCGTTTTTGGTTGCATCAGCAGTAACGCCGCGAACAATGCTGGGGTGTTTGTTTATAAGTATAAGAGTGCCCTCTTTAAGTTCTTCGGAAGGTTTCATATTGTGTTCTCCTTTCGGTGCTCAAAAATCAATAGCGGAGCTTGATTGCAACCCAACCGCCGTGTTCAAGACGTTTTTCGGTAACGAATCCTGCTTCGTGGCATGCGTTTTCAACCTCGTCTGCACGGGTATCGATAATTCCGGAAACGATGAGCACGCCACCTTTGAGCAGATAGTTTTTAACGGTGCTCAAAAGACGGATAATAACGTCCGCAACGATATTTGCGGTTACGATTTCAAATTTTCCATGTACTTTATCGGTAAGGTCACCGCAAACAAATTCGGTTTTATCGGTAACTTCGTTAATTTCTGCGTTTTCGTTTGCAACTTTAACTGCAACGGGGTCGATATCTACACCAAGAGCAGAGGGTGCACCAAGAAGAACGCCGCCAACAGAAAGAATGCCGCTTCCGGTACCGACGTCAAGGATTCTTGTTTCCGGAGTTACACATTCTTCAAGAAGCTCGAGGCAAAGACGGGTTGTATCATGAGTACCGGTGCCGAATGCCATACCCGGGTCAAGACGCATCTGAACGTCGTCGCCGGAGGGAGTGTATTCTTCCCAGGAAGGGGTAACAACAATGCGTTTTCCGATTCTCTGGGTGTGATAATACTGTTTCCAGTTGTTTGCCCAGTCCTCTTCGTTAACGCCAACAACGCTGATTTCGTGTTCGATTCCTTCAGCATCAAGACGTGCTTTGATAAACTCAACACATTCAAGAGCGTCTTTTTCCAGCTTTACATAAACGTGGATAAGAGAATGGCTGCGGTCACGTTCAAGAAGTTCCTGCTCGATAAGGTCAACATGTGCGATGTTCCATACAACGTTTTCAAGGTCGCTGTAATCTTCAACATAGATGCCCATATCTGCGATAACGGTACAAACGTCGCTTGCTCTTGCGGTATCTTCGGTTTTAACTTTAACCGTAAGTTCGTTCCAAGTTTCCATTTTAATCCCCCTTGAATGCGTCTTTTATTTTATCGAAAAAGTTTTTGCGTTTTGCATAGTTTTTATCTCCGGTGGAAGAATCAAAATCACGAAGAAGATCCTTCTGTTTTCCGGAAAGGTTGGTGGGAACTTCGATGTTAACCCTTACATACTGATCGCCGCGGCCGCGGTTGTTAACATACTGAACACCTTTGTTGCGAAGACGGAATGTGGTTCCGGGCTGGGTTCCTTCGGGAATGTTATAAGAAACTTTTCCGTCAACGGTGGGAACAACGATTTCGTCGCCAAGAACAGCCTGTGCATAGGTTATGGGAACATCGACCCAGATATCAAATCCTTCGCGCTGGAAGATGGGGTCTTCCTTGACCATAACAGTTACGTTAAGATCACCGGTGGGACCACCGTTAACACCGTCATCACCCTGTCCGCGAACGATAAATGTTTGGCCGTTATCAATACCTGCGGGGATATCGACGGTGATTTTTCTGTTATGGCGAACTCTGCCCATTCCGTTACAGGATTTGCAGGGTTCGGTGATGATTTTTCCTTTTCCGCCACAGCGGGAACATGCTTTAACAGTCTGGATTACGCCAAAAGGGCTTCTCTGCTGAACACGAACCTGACCGCTGCCGCCGCATTCGGGACAGGTTTCGGGAGTGGTTCCTGCTTTTGCACCGGTTCCGGAACAATCGGAACAGCGTTCCAGGCGCTGAATCGGAATCTCCTTCTTACAGCCTTTGACAGCCTCCATAAAGGTAAGCTGAATACGAACCTGTGTATCGTTTCCACGGATAGGGCCATTGGGGTTTCTTGTTTTAGTGGAACCGCCAAATCCAAATCCGCTGAAAATATCGCCAAAAATATCGCCGAAGTCACCAAAATCCCCGTGCTGATACTGCTGATATCTTTCATATCCACTCTGGCCGCCGCCATAGGAGGGATCAACTCCGGCATGGCCAAACTGGTCGTATCTTGCGCGTTTTTGTTTATCGGAAAGAACTTCGTAGGCTTCGCCTACTTCTTTAAATTTGGATTCTGCGGTTTTATCATCCGGGTTAAGGTCCGGGTGATATTTTTTTGCCATTTTGCGGTAGGCTTTTTTTATTTCGTCATCGGATGCGCCTTTTTCAACGCCGAGCACTTCATAATAGTCGCGCTTATCCGCCATTTTTGCACCACCTTACTTTTAGTTATGTATAACACTTTCTGCGCAGAGGAAAATCCCCTGCGCAGAAGGAAAGATAATATTTGATTATAAGCTGTGATTATACTTCTTTATAATCGGCGTCAACATAACCGTCATCGTTTCCGTGACCGGAGCAGTCGCCGCAGTTTCCGTCACAACCGGGCTGGCCTTCAGCTGCCTGGTTTGCCTGATATACTTTTGCGGAAATTTCATAGAATTTTTCTTCAAGCTCTTTCTGTTTTGCTTTAACATCTTCGATGTTATCGCCTTTAAGGGATTCTTTAAGAGCTTCGATTTTTGCTTCAAGACCGGATTTATCTTCTGCAGAAAGTTTATCGCCAAGGTCTTTGATGGTTTTTTCGGACTGATATACCATCTGGTCTGCTGCGTTTCTGGCATCGATTTCTTCGCGGTGTTTTTTATCTTCAGCAGCATACTGCTCTGCTTCTTTTACAGCTTTTTCGATATCCTCTTTGCTCATGTTGGTGGAAGAGGTGATGGTGATATGCTGTTCTTTGCCGGTGCCGAGGTCTTTTGCGCTAACGTGAACGATGCCGTTTGCGTCGATATCGAAGGTTACTTCGATCTGCGGAATACCTCTGGGTGCAGGCATGATGCCATCAAGATGGAACATACCGAGAGATTTGTTATCTCTTGCCATTTCGCGTTCACCCTGAAGAACATGGATCTCAACAGAGGTCTGGCCGTCTGCAGCGGTAGAGAAAATCTGGGATTTTTTTGCAGGGATGGTGGTGTTTCTGTCGATGATTTTGGTGAAAACGCCGCCAAGGGTTTCAAGACCGAGGGAAAGAGGAGTTACGTCAAGAAGAACAAGACCTTTAACTTCGCCGGAAAGAACGCCGCCCTGGATTGCTGCACCGATTGCTACGCATTCATCGGGGTTGATGCCTTTGAAAGGATCTTTGCCGGTGATGTTTTTAACTGCTTCCTGAACAGCAGGGATTCTGGAAGAACCGCCAACAAGAAGGATTTTATCAAGTTCGGAAGCTTTAAGACCTGCGTCGGAAAGTGCCTGGCGAACCGGTCCCATGGTTGCTTCAACAAGGTCTGCGGTGAGTTCGTTGAATTTTGCTCTGGAAACGTTTACGTCAAGGTGTTTCGGGCCGGTTGCATCAGCAGTGATGAAGGGAAGGTTTACGTTTGCCTGGGTCATGCCGGAAAGCTCGATTTTGCATTTTTCTGCTGCTTCTTTAAGTCTCTGCATTGCCATTTTGTCAGAGCGGAGGTCGATGCCGTTTTCCATTCTGAACTGGTCAGCAAGATAGTTGATAAGTCTGTCGTCGAAGTCATCGCCGCCAAGGTGGTTGTTACCTGCGGTTGCAAGAACTTCCTGGATACCGTCGCCCATTTCGATGATGGAAACGTCGAAGGTACCGCCGCCAAGGTCATAAACCATGATTTTCTGGTCGTCTTCTTTGTCTGCGCCGTATGCAAGAGCTGCAGCGGTAGGTTCGTTGATGATACGTTTTACTTCAAGACCGGCGATTCTGCCTGCGTCTTTGGTTGCCTGACGCTGTGCGTCGGTGAAGTATGCGGGAACAGTGATAACTGCTTCGGTTACGGTTTCGCCGAGATATGCTTCTGCATCGGATTTAAGTTTCTGAAGAACCATTGCGGAAATTTCCTGGGGGGTATAGCCTTTTCCGTCGATGTTTACTTTGTATTCGCTGCCCATGTGACGTTTGATGGAAGTGATGGTTCTTTCGGGGTTGGTAACAGCCTGACGTTTTGCTGCCTGGCCGATTACACGTTCGCCGGTTTTAGAAAAACCAACAACGGAAGGAGTGGTTCTTGCGCCTTCGGGGTTAGGAATAACAACAGGTTCGCCTGCTTCCATAACTGCTACGCAAGAGTTGGTAGTACCAAGGTCAATACCGATAATTTTTGCCATAATATATTCCTCCAATAAAGATAAGATTTAACGAATTAATTATTTATAAGGTTTTTGCCTGTTTTAACGTTTTTAGTTTGCAACGATTACCATGGTGTGGCGAATAACTTTATCGCCGAGCATATAGCCCTTGCGGTAAACGTCTGTTATTACGTTTTCGGGAAGTTCTGGGTTATCTATATGCATAACCGCTTCATGAAGATTGGGGTCAAACTGCTCTCCCATATCGGGGATCTCTTTAACGCCCATATTATCGAAGATTTCTTTAAGGGTGTTCTGGATAAGAGATATACCCTTTTTGAATTCCTCGTCCTTGCATTCATAGTTGAGAGCTCTTTCGAAGCTATCCAGAACCGGAAGAAGCTTTTTAACTGCCTCTGCGGTGGCGTCGCCATAGATTGCTTCTTTTTCTCTCTGGCTGCGTTTGCGGAAGTTGTCGTATTCCGCAAGAGTGCGGAGATATTTGTCATAAAGTTCGTCTTTTTCCGCTTTAAGAGTTTCGAGTTCGGAAACCTCTGTGGTTTCGGTCTGCTGTTCTTCTGTGGGAATCTGTTTTTCGTTATCCATTTTCATCACCTGTTTTTCTTTGATATGTTATAGAAAGCAGTGTGCCGAGTTTTTCAGCAAAATATTCAAGATGGGGGATAAGCCTTGAATAATCCATTCTTACCGGTCCTATCAGTCCGATGGTTCCGCAATCGTTTTCTCCGATGGAGAACCTTGCAACAAGAAGGGAGCTTCCGGAAAGCTGGGAAAGGCTGTTTTCCTTTCCGATGAAAACCGTTACACCGGAAGGGTTGTTTCCGATAACCGGCCCAAGCTCATCTCTTTTTGATAAAAGCTTCATTATTTCAAGAGCCCTGTCTGAATATTCATTATAAGTTAAAAGTTTTTCTCTTCCGCCAAGGTAATACTGGCCGTCATAAACCTCTTTACAAAGTTCATATATGCCAACTATAAGCGGATTAAAAACGTTGGAGTAATCTCCAAGCTGTATTGAAACCGCTGTAACAAACTCTGCGCTTATTTCTTTAAGCGTATGTCCGCAGAAGCGGTCGTTTGCAAATTTTCTGAAGAAATCCGCAATTCCGGTGTTGACTCTGAATCCAAGCCTGCAAACCTTGCTCTTAACAACGCCGTTTGATGCGATTACAAGAAGAACAACGGTTCTTTCGTCTGCCGGAACAATGTCTATGTGCTCAACCGTAACATAATGCGGAGTTGTGGTCATGGCAACGGTTGCACAGCCGGTATATTCCGCAAGAGTCTCTGCACAGTCGGAAAGAAGTTTATCCGGATCCGGGTCGCTGATATTGAACAGCGCATCAATTCCGTCTTTTTCGTCCTCCGTAAGAGGCATTATCATCATCAGGTCATCGATGTATGCTCGGTAACCGAGATGGGAAGGAATTCTTCCGGCGGAGGTATGGGGCTGTTCAAGAAGTCCCATTTCAAAAAGCGCTGCCATCTCGTTTCTGATGGTTGCGGGGGAAACGGAAATCCCCGGGAACTCCGAAAGGGTTTTGGATCCAACCGGTTCGCCGGTGCGGATATATGTTTCAACAATGGCGGAAAGGATACGTTTTTTTCTGTCATCAAATCTCATAAAAAGCGCACCTCCGTTTGTTTTGATTCTTTAGCACTCGTATATTATGAGTGCCAACAACTATATTATACATATATTTTTTTCGCTGTCAATAGAATACACAAAATATTCACAAATTTTTTAGCACTTTATCTATTAGTGTGCTAATTTGCCGCAAAATATACCTGTCCATATAAAATATATACATTATATAAATAAAAAAAGCCGGATACCTTTTCGGTATCCGGCAACGGAATTTTTAATTATTGCGGAGGAAGAATGTTTATTTTATCGCTGATATCCTGATTGTGCTCCTGGCGGTTATTAACGATACCGTCGGAAATTTCGAACATCTCTTCTTCAGCAAGTTTGTTATCACAGATAAATTCTGCATATACCTGATAATAGTTATCGTTCTCATCAAAATAATAGGTGGAGATGCGATAGGTATTACCTTCAGAAATTTTGTTGGTATAAAGAGAAATATCATAGTTCATGCCGCTTTTGGTGTTTGCATAAACGCCGTGGCAATATTTGGTATTGAAAGAAACCTCATCGCCTTTATCGACAAGATACCATTCGCCGTCTTTTCCAAGCTGTTCAAGACGGAAAGTATCATGGAAGCAAATTTCGCCTTCGGTTTCATTATACCAGTTGCAACCAATGATTGTTTCATCGGTAAAATAATATTTATATTCGGCTTCAAAACGAACGCCTTCTCCACTTTCGGAATAGAAAGGTTCTGCTTTCTGCTGCTGTGCACAACCGGAAAGGAGAAGAACAACGCAAAGGATAATCAAAAGAATTTTTTTCAAGGTATTAAGCGTCCCTTCATGTGTTTATAAAAGTATCAAAAGTTATTATATCACAATTCGACAAATAAATAAAGCCTTTTTTATCAATATCCAAGATGTTCGCCGATAAATATTATTTTTATGCGGTTTGGAATACGCTGATAGCTTAAAACGGTATAGCTGCAGCAGATTCTTCCGGGAGATTGGCAGTTCATACATGTTCCGGTTTCGGTACAGGGAGTTTTACAGCCAAGGCGTTTTGCATTTGCCGGAGCAGCAAGATTGCGGAGTCTGTCCTCTGCGGCAGCAAGGTCAGAAACGATTTTGTTGGTTCCGCAAACAAGAATTACGTTTTGCGGCCCAAAAATAATCGGAGCAACCCTTGTTCCTGCGCCGTCAACGTTATAAATCTCTCCGTCTTCGGTGATGGCGTTTGCGCTTGCAAGAAAATAATCCGCAAAAAATGCTTCGCGTCTTGCTTTTTCGGTTTCCTCTGCCGGAACGGTATGAGAATCGCGGTAATCATAGTTTCCGTTTTCAAGAAGGCTTATGATTCCGGTTTCATGAAGAGTTCTTGAACCGCCGACTCTGCATACAGAACCTTCCGGAATAAGGCTTTTAACAAGCTCAACGGCTTCTTCGGAGGTTTTTACAAAATAGGTCTCCATTCTGTTTTTGCGAAGGTTTTCCATGGTGCGAAGAGCACGTTTTTCTTCGGTAAATGCAACATTAATATCCATGGTGCTCATTCCTTTCCCAAAACGATATCAACAAGTTCAAGAGGGCTTTCGATAAGATAATCTGCGCCGGATTCGGTAAGTTCATCTCTTCCGCCGTAACCAAAAAGAGCACCGACGGCGATAACTTTGTTTTCATGAGCACCGGTCATGTCCATATCTCTGTCACCGACCATATATACGTGCTCAAGCTCATCTTCTTTAACACCAAGACGGTCGAGAGAAAGCTTTATGATAGCCGGTTTTGTATCCAAAGTCTTATCAAGAGTCGCACCGGAAACAACCTCAAAATATTTGAGCATGCCGGTTTCTTCAAGAATTACCCTGCATGCGTGCTCGGGTTTACAGGAAGCAAGAGCGATTTTGCATCCGTGCTCATAAAGCTTTTCGAGCATTTCGTGAACTCCCTCATAGGGAATATTCTGGTGGATACCGGTAACAAGAAATTTTTCGCGGTATTTTTCAACAAGTTCTTCGCATTTTTTGCTGTCAAAACCATATTTTGCAAAAGTATCGCGAAGAGGAGGACCAATATAGCTGCGAAGTTTAACCGGGTCGTTTTCATCAATACCTACGGATTCGAGTGCATATTTAATGCAGCTTGTAATGCCCTCATAGGGGTCATTAAGAGTTCCGTCAAGGTCAAAAAGAACGTATTTTGTCATGTTTTTCTCCAAAATCCTATGATAAGAGGCGTTTCAGATGCTGAAACGCCTCGGTTTTAATCATTCTTCTTCTTTTTTAACAATAGCAATATGAAGCTCATCAAGGTTTTTCTGATCAACCTCGGTGGGGCACTGGGTCATAAGCTCGCTTGCGGTCTGTACCTTCGGGAAAGCAATAACGTCACGGATGGAAGGACGGTCGAGCATAAGCATTACCATACGGTCGAGACCGAATGCCATACCGCCATGGGGCGGAACACCGTATTTTTCAGCATCGAGGAGGAATCCGAAGCGAGCCTGTGCAACTTCTTCGGAAAGACCAAGAGCCTGGAGCATCTTATCCTGAACTTCGGTGTCGCTGATACGGATAGAACCGCCGCCAAGTTCGCAGCCGTTAAGAACCATATCGTATGCTCTTGCATAGCAATCGCCGGGATCGGACATAAGTTTATCCTCATCACCGAATCTGGGGCAGGTGAAGGGATGGTGTTTTGCCATCCAGCGGTTTTCTTCGTCGCTCCACTCGAACAGCGGGAAATCGGTTACCCAAAGGAAGTTATAAGTGCCTTTTGGGATAAGGTTAAGGCGTTTTCCGAGTTCAAGACGGAGTGCACCAAGAGCGTCGAAGACGATATCGTTGCGGTTATCGCCAACGATAAAGAGAACGTCGCCGGTTTCTGCGCCAAGTCTTTCGCGGATTGCGTTTTTCTCTTCCTCGGTAAGGAATTTTTCATAGCTGGAGGTTTCGCCGTCAGCAGTAAGTCTGGTCCATGCGAGACCTTTTGCTTTATAGAGTTTTACAACTTCAACAAGTTTATCGATTTCTTTTCTGGTGAAAACGGAAGCAGCGCCTTTTGCGTTGATTGCGCGAACAGAACCTTTTTCAAGTGCGCCTGCGAATACTTTGAATTCGCAGTTTTTAAGAAGGTCGGAAAGATCGCAGATTTCAAGGCCAAAGCGGGTATCCGGTTTATCGGAACCGAATCTTGCCATAGCTTCGTTATAAGTAAGTCTTTCAAAAGGAGTGGGAACGTCATATCCGAGAACATCTTTGAATACGCGTTTAACAAGTCCTTCGTTAAGGGTCATAACGTCGTTTTCATCAACGAAGCTCATTTCCATATCGATCTGAGTAAATTCAGGCTGACGGTCTGCACGAAGGTCTTCATCGCGGAAGCATCTTGCAATCTGCATATATCTGTCGCATCCGGACATCATAAGAAGCTGTTTATAAAGCTGGGGGCTCTGGGGAAGAGCATAGAAGCATCCGGGATGTACACGGGAGGGAACAAGATAGTCTCTTGCGCCTTCGGGAGTGGATTTGATAAGATCGGGAGTTTCGATCTCCATAAATCCGTTTTCATCGTAATAATCGCGTGCGGATTTTACGATTTTGTGGCGCATCATAAGGATGTTCTGCATTTCGCCGCGGCGAAGGTCAAGATAGCGATATTTAAGACGAAGGTCCTCTTTTGCGTTGCAGTTATCGCTTACTTCAAAAGGAGGGGTCTGGCTCTTTGCAAGAATGAAAAGTTCGGTAACAAAAAGCTCAACAGCACCGGTGGAAATCTCGGTGTTGACGGATTCGCGTTTGCGGATGATGCCTTTTGCCTCAAGAACAAATTCAGCTCTTACGGAAGCAGCTTTTTCAAAAACTTCTTTATCGGTACCGTCGCCGAATGCAAGCTGAAGAATGCCGCTTCTGTCGCGAAGGTCGATGAAGATAAGGTTGCCGAGGTCACGGGTTTTCTGTGCCCAACCAAAGACTACGGCTTCCTGGCCAATGTGGCTTTCGTTAAATTCGCCGCAATATGCGGTGCGGTTATAACCGTTAATCATTTATATTCCTCCGTTACGGGATAAATTTATCAGAAATTAATTTCGGGCGGGATGTTCATGGAACAAAGGTTGGAACATCCTTCGTCAATAGCGCCTTCAAGTGCGCTGTAAACATCGCCGAGCTGTGCTTCATAAACAAATTCGATAAGTTCATCAAGAGCAACTTCCTCGGATTCGCCGTTTGCCATGTTTTTAACTTTAACTTTTCCTTCCTCGAGTTCGGAATCACCGATGATGCAGGAAAGTTTTGCGCCGATTTTATCGGCATATTTCATCTGTGCTTTAACGCTTCTTCCGCAAAGGTCACACTCTGCTTTAAAGCCTTCTGCACGGAGAGAGTTTACGAGGTTTGCAGCTTCGATGCTTGCTTTTGCGCCCATGGAGCCGATATAAATATCACAGGTTCCCTCTTCCGGGAAGGCAACTCCGGTGTTCTCCATAAGGAGAAGAAGTCTTTCAAGACCCATAGCAAAACCGATGCTGGGGGTTTTCTGTCCGCCAAGAAGCTCGATAAGTCCGTCGTATCTTCCTCCGCCGCAAACAGTTCCCTGGGAACCGATGTTGGTGCTGACGAATTCAAAAACGGTGCGGGTATAATAATCAAGTCCGCGAACAATGGTGGGGTTTACGGTATATTCAATACCGATGCTGTCGAGACGCTCTTTAAGCTCATCAAAATGTGCCTGACAGTCATCGCAAAGATAATCGAGGATAACCGGAGCATCCTCTCCGATTTTATGGCAAACAGGACTTTTGCAGTCGAGGATACGCATAGGGTTGCGCTCAAGTCTTCCGCGGCAGGTTTCACAAAGTTCATCTTCGTGGCTGTGGAAGTATTCTTTAAGTGCTTCATTATATTTTGCTCTGCATTCAGGACAGCCGATAGAGTTGATTTCGAGTTCGATTCCCTCGATCTGGAGCTGTTCAAAAATGTGGCTTACCATGGCAATCATCTCTGCATCAGCAGCAGGAGAAGCAGCGCCAACAAGCTCTGCACCGAACTGATGGAATTCACGAAGGTGGCCTGCCTGGGGTTTTTCATAGCGGAAGCAGCTTGTAAGATAGCTTACTTTTACCGGAAGAGCTCCGTTAAGAACTCCGTGTTCGATAAGAGTACGCATACAGCCTGCGGTGCCTTCAGGACGAAGAGTGATGGAACGTTCACCCTTATCGAGGAAGGTGTACATCTCTTTCTGAACAACGTCGGTGGAATCTCCAACGCCTCTGGAGAAAAGTTCGGTATGTTCGAAGGTGGGGAAACGGATTTCCTTAAAGCCGAAAAGTTCGGCAACCTTCATGGCAGTTTTTTCAACATGCTGCCATTTTGCGCTCTGTTCAGGAAGTACATCCTGAGTTCCTCTTGGCGCTTTTGTAAGAATAGCCATAGAAATTACCTCTTATATAATTTTGATTATAATAATCTAAAATAGTCTTAATGTAACTGTATCACAGGAAAAATGGCTTAAATGAGCCGTTTTTTAATGAACGAGTTCTCTCCAGTCAAGATCTCCGCGTTCAAGAGCATGGATAAGTGCTTCTGCAGTAGCGATATTGGTTGCAACGGGGATATTATGAACATCGCAAAGGCGGAGAAGGGTTGTATAGTCCGCATCGGGGTTCTGGTTCATGGGATCGCGGAAGAAAAGGAGAAGGTCGATTTCGTTGCAGGCGATACGGGAAGCAATCTGTTCACAGCCGCCATGAGAACCGCTGAGGAATCTTGAAATCTTAAGTCCGGTAGCATCGGTTACAAGTTTTCCGGTTCTGGAAGTGGAGCAAAGTTTGTGCTTTCCAAGAATTCCGCAATAGGCAATGCAAAACTGGACCATAAGTTCTTTTTTTGTGTCCTGTGCAATAATTGCTATATTCATAAGCATAACCTCCTTTTATTTAAAACCTAAGGGGATATATTTGCCGCGAATCCTTTCAGAGAGGTCGCGGAAAGTTTTATAGTTTGTGCTGTCAACATCAAGAGGAGTTCCGGAATCCATTGCGATTCTAACGTCCGGGTCTTCCCAGATAACTCCGATAAGCTGAAGCTCTGTTCCGTCGATGATTTCATCGAGGTTTTTGATGGGGTCAAGGTTCTTTGCCTTTTGAGGACAGCGCTCAATAACAAGGCGGCGGTTTTTAACTCCTCGGGAGAGAAGCTCTGCTCCGGTTGTTCTTGCTCCGCGGATTGAAGAAGGGTCCGGCGTTGCAACAATAAGAGCAAGGTCAGCAAATTTTGCTGCGGAATCAAAAGCTTCGCCAAGTCCTGCGGGGCAGTCGATGACGATATAATCAAACTGCTCGCCAAGGTTTTCGATGATGTTTTTTATATCATCGGAACAAAGCTCGAAAGATTTAAGAGCCGCAGGTATTAAAGAAAGGTTTGGACGGAAATGGCATTGATAAACAGCGTCTTTAATATTACAGGATTCGCGGATTATATCTCCGAAATCGAAAACGATATCTCTTGTCAGCCCAAGGGAAACATCAAGATTGCGAAGTCCGCAGTCTAATTCGAGAATAAGAACACGGCTGTTTTCTGCGGAAAGAGCTTCTGATAAAAACACGGAAACGGTGGATTTTCCAACGCCGCCCTTACCGGAAGCGACCAGTATGGTTTCTGCCATTTCGTCACCTCTTTTCTATAATTATACTATTTTATTGTAACATATTATTTATAAAGTTGCAATAAGACGAATAAGGTTTTTATCCGTCGCTTTTATTCCTGTTTTGCAGGATTTTGGGCAAAACAAAGCCTCCCTTGCCTAAAGGGAGGGGGATCGCCGAAGGCGGTGGAGGGATTTACATACAAAATAATATACAATCTGATAAATTACATTTAAATTTTACATTTTGTATTATATTTCTGCAAAAAAAGAAGCGCACCACGAATGTGGTGCGCCTTTTTATTAATCAAATCAGCCCGGAGGCCAGGTCATATCTCTTCCTGCAAGAACATGGAAGTGAAGATGGGGAACAGTCTGTCCTGTGTCAACGCCGTAGTTGGTAACAACGCGGTAGCTTTCGATGCCCTGCTCCTTTGCGATTTTTGCGATAACCTCGAAGATATAAGCAACGATAGAGCTGTTTTCTTCGTTGATTTCGCCTGCGCCGGTGATGTGTTCCTTAGGAATTACAAGGAAATGGGTGGGAGCCTGAGGGTCGATGTCATTAAAAGCAAGAACTCTCTCGTCCTCATAAACCTTGCTGCTGGGAATAATTCCGGCTGCGATTTTACAGAAAAGGCAGTTTTCCATAGTGGTATCTCCTTTCTTTTTTACCTCCCTTGTTAAAGGGAGGGGGACCACCGAAGGTGGTGGAGGGATTCTTTAAAAAGGAATCCCCCAGTCTTTCGCCTTAGGCGAAATCCAGCCCCCTTTAACAAGGGGGCTTTTTAAGGAATTATTTATTGATAAGAAGAGTTTCAACGATTTCTGCTGCAGAAGCAAGAGCTTCGTCGATCATTTCGGGATTTGCACCGCCCATTGCGCTGTCAGGTCTGCCGCCGCCGGAACCGCCAGCCATTGCAGCGATTTCTTTAACGATTTTACCTGCATGTGCGCCTTCTTTAAGAGCGTTGATTCCGCAAACAACGAGAACAGAAACTTTATCGTCGTTAACAGAAGCGAGAAGAGCGATAGCATCCTGTGCGGTGAATTTGATATGGTCGCCCATGATTCTGAGGCTTGCAGGGCTGATGCCTTCAAACTTGGTGCAGATGAATTTAAGTCCGCAAATTTCTTTTGCGTTTGCAACAAGGCTTTCAACTCTCATCTGTGCAAGTTTGTTGTTGAGCTCTTCGATCTCTTTGTCTTTTGCTTTAAGGTCAGCCATAACTGCTGCGGATTTCTGTGCAACTTCGCCAACGCCGTTAACCTTGAGGTTAGAAGCGGTTTCGGAAAGGGTTCCGTTCATCTGTTCGATGTAATCGAGAACGCCGGTACCGGTTACTGCTTCAATACGTCTTACGCCTGCTGCAACAGAAGATTCGCTGATAATTTTGAAGAGGCCGATTTTGCTGGTGTTGGTAACGTGAGTACCGCCGCAGAATTCGATGGAACGTCCGGAAACGTTAACAACGCGAACGGTATCGCCGTATTTTTCACCAAAGAGAGCCATAGCGCCCATCTGTTTTGCGTCTTCGATAGGCATTTCGTTGATATCAACATCAAGAGATGCAAGAACCATTTCGTTAACAACTTTTTCGGTTTCTGCAATTTCCTCTGCGGTCATTGCGGAGAAATGGCTGAAGTCAAAACGGCAGCGGTTTTCGTCAACATAGGAACCTGCCTGATGTACGTGGTCACCAAGAACTTCGCGAAGTGCTTTCTGAAGAAGGTGGCAGGCAGTATGGTTACGCTGGGTTGCGTTTCTGATGGATTCGGTAAGTCTTGCACGAACGCTGGAACCGGTTTTGATATGGCCGGAACCCATAACGCCGATGTGCATGGTCTGACCGGTAGGAGATTTTTTACAGTCGGTTACGTTGAAGATGGAAGGACCGGAAGTGATGGTACCTCTGTCACCGACCTGACCGCCCATTTCTGCATAGAAAGGAGTGGAATCGAGGATGATAACTGCTTCATCGCCTTCTTCGAGTTCGGAAACAAGTTCGCCGTCTTTAAGGATTGCGAGAACTTCGGAAGCGGAATCCATTCTGTTATATCCAACGAATTTGGTTTTAACGTCGCCAAGGGAAGCAAGGCTGTCTTCAACCCAGGAAACACCGTTAGCAGAAGCTCTTGCATCACGGGCACGTTTTTTCTGGTCGTTCATAAGAACGGTAAAGCCTTCAACGTCAACGGTGATGTTTTTATCTTCAAGAATATCCTGAGTAAGGTCAAGCGGGAAGCCGTAGGTGTCGTAAAGTTTGAATGCTACGTCGCCGGGAAGAACGGTTTCGCCTGCTTCTTCAAGTTTTGCAACATAATCGTTAAGAAGTTCAAAGCCCTGGTCGATGGTGCGGCAGAATCTTTCCTCTTCGGAAAGGATAACTTTTTTGATGTAGTCTGCGTGCTCAGCGAGTTCGGGATATGCAACGCGGTTTTCTTCGATTACAGTATCAACTACTTTATAGATGAAAGGTTCGTTGATTCCCAGGAGTCTGCCGTGACGTGCAGCTCTTCTGAGGAGGCGTTTAAGAACATATCCGCGGCCTTCATTTGCAGGCATAACGCCGTCGCTGATGATGAAGGTGGTGGAACGGACATGGTCGGTGATAACACGAAGAGAAACGTCTTTAACGGGGTCATCATGATATTT
>JAFYOZ010000134.1 GCA_017547705.1 Oscillospiraceae bacterium | reverse complement strand
TAATTTATTTTGCAATATTTTTTCAGAAGTTCAACAGTCTTTTCTCCGATACCATCTATTACAATAAGTTCATCAAAACTTAATATAGTTCCGGCTTCATTTCGGTAATTAATAATAAGTTCTGCCGTAACCGGACCGATATCCGGAATCATCTGAAGCTCTTCCGATGTTGCAGTATTTATCATTATAGGAAAAGGAGATTCGCTGGATTCATTTTCTGAAGAGATTTCGGATAAATAATCATCAAAAATCTCCTCTTCCTCTTTTATATATTCCTTATAATAATTTGGGATAAAAGTTTTTGGAGAATCCATAAAATTGAAAAAAGCTACGGCAATAAGCAATACTATCCCGGCTATAAAAATAGAGATAATCATTGTTTTGCTGCGTTTATTTTCAAAATTCATACATTTCCTCCAAAAACTCTATGAGGTGTGCTATGGCATTTTCTTCGCATGGCGGAAGAATAATGTCGGCAATCTTTTTAAGCGGTTCCTGGGCGTTTTCTACCGCTGCACCGATGCCTGCGGCCAAAAGCATTTCCGAATCGTTCTCATAATCTCCAACGGCAACAGAATTTTCCGAAGGTATTCCGATTATTTCACAAAGTCGTTTAAGAGAAGCTCCTTTTGAGTTTTCCGGAGGAAGAATCTCAAGAAAATATGGGCTGGACTGTATGATTTTTACGTCTTTTCCGGATACGCTTTCTGCAAACTTTCGGATTTCTTCCATATTTTCAGGATCACAGCAAACGATATATTTATAAACATCATCCGGAATATCGTCGTATGTACTGCTAAAATAATGGAATTCGCTCTTTGGAATATATTTTTCAAGATATTTTCCCGAGGTCATGAGGTTAACAGAATGTTTTTCAGCAAAATGGCAGTCGCAACAATCAAATTTTGCGGAAATCTTTCTGATATAATGTCTGGCATATTTTGAAATATAATGCGGTTCAATAATCTCATTATTATTCCAATCATAAAAATATCCGCCGTTTATATGAACAGAGGGAACGTTTATCGGAATTTTTTCCAAAAGATCTCTCGCAACATCTATTGCTCGACCAGTCGATGCTGTAAAGTGTCCACCCTTGTCAGTGAATCTTTTTATGGCTTCAAGGTTTTCAGAAGAGATTCCTGCCTCTGCGCGGAGCAAAGTTCCGTCAACGTCTGTAATTATAAGAATATCGGAAAGACTTTCTATCATCAGAGTTCCTCCAGCTTTCTTTCAAACTCGGTAAAATACTTCGGAAGAGGTGCAGTAAACTCCATATACTCCCCTGTTCTCGGATGAATAAAACCGATAGTTCCTGCATGAAGACATTGTCCCTCGAGCTGAGTTATAACATTTTTTGGGCCATAAACAGCATCTCCGGCAACAGGATGTCCAATATAAGCCATATGAACCCTTATCTGATGGGTTCTTCCGGTTTTAAGTTTACATTGCATATGTGTAAAACCAACGTAACGTTTAACAACGGAATAATGCGTCTGTGCGCTTCTTCCACCGTCGATAACAGCCATTTTTTTGCGGTCTTTTGTACTTCTTCCAATAGGAGCATCAACATCGCCCTCTTCTGGAAGATTAACTCCGTAAACTATGGTTTGATAAATACGGTTAAGGCTGTGTTCCTTAATTTGCGCCGCAAGAGAAACATGAGCAAAATCGTTTTTTGCAACAAGAAGAAGACCGCTTGTATCCTTATCAATTCGATGAACAATGCCGGGACGAAGAACACCGTTGATTCCGGAAAGACTTTCACGGCAATGCCATAAAAGCGCATTAACAAGGGTTCCGTTATGATTTCCCGGGGCAGGATGAACAACCATTCCCTTTGGTTTATAAACTACAAGAAGATCATCGTCTTCATAATAAATATCAAGAGGAATATCTTCTGCCTCAACATCAAGAGAAACAGCATCAGGAACGATTACGGTTATATCTTCCCCTTCTTTTATTACGCGGCTTTTGGAAATTGCTTTTCCTTCGATTTCTACATTTCCGGCAGCGATAAGTTTTTGAAGAGCCGAACGAGTAAGATGGTCTATTGCTTCTGCAAGGAATTTATCTGCTCTTGCGCCATCAGCATCTTCCGGAACAGTTATAACTATTTTATTCATTATTATTATCTCCGCCGAAAAGTTTTTCAAGGTCTTTGTCTATTTCATCAAACTGAATTGCTTTTTCTTCTTTTGCCTTTTTCTCTTTTTTGTCTCCAAAATATACGGAAACACAGAGCAAAAATGCGCCAACACAGATGCAAATATCAGCAAAGTTAAAAATAGCAAAATTGATTATGCGTACGTCGATATAGTCAATAACATATCCAAGACTTATGCGGTCAATGAGATTTCCAACTCCGCCGGAAAGCATCAATGCAAGAGAAAATTGCTCGAGCTTTTCTGTAACTTTTCCGGAAAGGAAAAACGCAAGAACCAGTATAAGCATAACGGAAGTTATTCCGATGAGCATGAATCGGTTATCAGCAAACATGCTGAATGCTACACCGGTATTTTCCGCATATTTTAAATAGAGGACGTTTTCAATTATTGTGATTTCGCCTTTAGTAAGAACCTCTGCGGCCCAGTTTTTTATAATCTGGTCTATGGCAATAAAAACTACCGCAATAATTGTAGATATAAGCTGAAACATTTTGCCTCCAAAGAAATACGGGCAGAATTATCTGAAATTCCGCCCGTATGATAATTAAACTTTATCCAACGATCTCTGCGCAGCGAGCACAAAGAGTAGGATGATCTGCACATTCGCCAACGGTATGGCTATGGATCCAGCAACGTTCACATTTTTCGCCGGGAGCTACTTCAACTTTAACATCTACGCCGTCAAATTCAGATGCATTGATTTCAACAGCAGAAACAATGAATGCGGAAACAAGGTCGCTTTCTGCGGATTTTGCAGAATCATACCAATCTCTGCCACAGTTGAGGGTAACTTTTGCTTCAAGGGATTTGCCGATAAGTTTCTGAGCACGGGCTTCTTCAAGTGCCTTATTGACAATATCGCGAAGTTCGTCGATTTTTTCCCATTTGGTCATGAATTCTTCATCAGCAGAAATTCCGCTCTTTTCAGGAATCTGATTGAAGAAAACAGAACGAGCATCGTCTTTTTCGCTTCTGGGAAGATATCCCCAAATTTCTTCTGCAGTAAAGGAAAGAACAGGAGCAAGACAAAGGGTCATGCCGCGAAGGATGTTGTAGATAACAGTCTGTGCAGCACGGCGGCTTTCGCTGTCTGCTTTCTCAACGTAAAGTCTGTCTTTAAGAATATCAAGATAGAAGTTGGAAAGATCGGTGGTGCAGAAGTCGCGGATAGTGGAATAAACGATATGGAAATCGAATTTATCGTATGCTGCTTTGCATTTATCAAGAATTTCATCCATTCTTGCAAGAGCCCATTTATCGATACCGTCGAGTTTTTCAATTGCAACGCTATCGGTATCGGGATTGAAGTCATTGAGGTTGGAAAGAATAAATCTTGCGGTGTTTCTGATTTTACGGTAAACATCAGAAAGCTGTTTAAGAATATCAGGAGAAATTCTGATATCTGCATGATAGTCGGAGGAAGCAACCCAGCTTCTGAGAATATCGGCACCGAATTTTTCGGTAACTTCATCAGGGCTCATGCCGTTTCCGAGAGATTTATGCATTGCTTTACCTTCGCCGTCAACAACCCAACCGTGGGTGCAAACTGCTTTATAAGGTGCGCTGCCTTTTGCTGCAACAGAGGTAAGAAGAGAAGACTGAAACCAGCCGCGGTACTGGTCTGCACCTTCAAGATAAAGGTCTGCGGGCCATTTAAGACCATGTTCTTCGTCGCATACTGCTGCATGGGAAACACCGGAGTCAAACCAAACGTCCATAATGTTGTTGTCTTTAGTGAATTCGGTGCATCCGCATTCGCATTTGAATCCTTCAGGAAGGATATCTTTTGCTTCATATTTGAACCAAGCATCGCTTCCCTCTTTTTCAAAGATAGATGCTACTGCTTCGATGGTTTCTTCGTTGATGATGATTTTTCCGCAATCGTTGCAATAGAAAATCGGAATCGGAACGCCCCAGGTTCTCTGACGGCTGATGCACCAGTCGCTGCGGTCGTTTACCATGCCTTTAATTCTATCGCCGCCCCATTCGGGAATCCATTGTACGCTGTCGATAGCTTTGCAAGCATCCTCTTTAAAACCATCAACAGAGCAGAACCACTGTTCGGTTGCACGGAAGATGATAGGAGATTTACATCTCCAGCAGTGAGGATACTGGTGGATGATTTTCTCAACAGCAAAGAGTGCGTTGAGTTCGGTAAGTTTGGTAAGGATTGCTTTGTTTGCGTCGTTGGTAGTAAGACCTTCGAATTCGCCTGCTTCAGCAGTAAGTTTGCCGTCGCCATCAACAGGAACAACGATCGGAATCTCAGGATAATGGTTTACACAAACCTCGAAGTCTTCAACACCGTGGCCGGGAGCAGTATGAACGCATCCGGTACCGGATTCAAGAGTTACGTGGTCGCCAACGATAACAAGACCGGTTCTGTCGATAAACGGATGTTTATAAACGATATATTCAAGGTCTTTACCTTTAACGCTGGTTTCGGAAACGGAATATTCTTCAATTTTAGCTGCTTTCATGGCGCTTTCAACAAGCTCTTTTGCCATGATGTAATATTCGCCGTTTGCTTTAACTGCAACATATTCATAATCGGGACCAAGGCAGATTGCAAGGTTTCCGGGAAGAGTCCAGGTAGTGGTGGTCCAGATTACAAAATAGGTGTTTTCAAGTTCGGTTCCAAGAGGAGCAAGTTTTCCCTGGTCATCTTCAACTTTGAATTTTACATAGATGGAATGACAGGTATCTTCTTCGTATTCGATCTCTGCTTCAGCAAGAGCGGTTTTACATTCAGGGCACCAGTAAACAGGTTTAAGACCTTTATAAATAAAGTCTTTTTTTGCCATTTCGCCGAATACTCTGATCTGTTCTGCTTCATGTTTGTGCTGGAAAGTAAGATAAGGACGGAAGTAATCACCGATAGAGCCAAGACGGATAAATTCTTTTCTCTGAACGTCAACGTAATATTCTGCGAATTCCTGGCAGACTTTACGAAGTTCGACAGCGGAATGAATATTCTCAACGCCTACTTTTTTCATTGCTTTAAGCTCGATAGGAAGTCCGTGAGTATCCCAGCCGGGAACAAAAGGAGCTTTAAATCCGCTCATGTTTTTGTATTTTACAATGATATCTTTAAGAACTTTGTTAAGAGCGGTACCCATATGGATATCACCGTTTGCATAAGGAGGGCCATCATGAAGAACATAGAGTGGAAGCTCTTTGTTTTTCTCCATAAGATTTTCATAAAGTCCTTCTTTCTGCCATTTTTCAATCATTTCCGGTTCACGCTGCGGAAGACCTGCACGCATGGGGAAATCGGTTTTAGGCAGATTCATTGTTGCATTATAATCGATTGCCATTTTTAATTTGCTTCTCCTGTCAATTATTCTTGTACGTCGAGTTCGATTCTTTTGGTTTCTGCCATAGAAACTTCATCAAAATCAATATCATCGGCTTCTTCGGTTTCTTCAATTACTTCTTCGATAACTGCTTCTGCAGGTTCTTCTTCAAGAACTTCTTCCGGAGCTTTTTCTTCGGAAGTTTCCGGCATAAGGCTTATAAGCTCAAGATGCTGTCTGTACATAGCAAGAAGACGTTTTTTAAATTCAGCAGTTTCTTTCTGAAGAGTTACAAGGGTTTCTTTCTCTTTGATTATTTTGCTTTCGGATTCGGCAAATACCTGTTTAACCTGATTTTCCGCATCAGAGAGGATAACCTCTGCTTTTGCTTTAGAATCACGAACAATGTTTTCACCGAGCTTCTGTGCTCCAAGAAGAACAGTTTTAAGGCTGTCTTCGTTTGCACGGTATTCTTCAAGCTTTTCTGCAAGAACTTCAAGTTTTTCTTCTGCAGAAACTTTGGATTCATACATTTTTTTATAGGATTCAATTATTTCCGAAAGGAAAGCATCAACCTCTTCCGGCTTATATCCGAAAGCTGCTTTTTCAAATTTTTTGCTGGAAATATCATTCGGTGTTAACACAGATATTCACCTCCGGTTTATTTTTAATTAAAAGAATACGCCGCTACTCTCAAGCTCATCAAGAAGATCGCCCATAATGTTTACATTATAGGGAGTGATGATATAAGTGCTGTTTGCAACGCGTTTGATCTGGCCGTTGTTAGCATAGGCAACACCGCTGAGGAAGTCGATAAGTCTTCTGGAAACTTCTTTGTTGGTAGCCTCAAGGTTAAGAACTACGGTATGTTTGGAATTAAGGTGGTCTGCTACGGGTCTTGCGTCATCGAAACGTTCGGGTTTAACAAGAACAACCTGAAGCTGGGTGGTAGTATGAATGTTGACAACCTTATTCTGTTTTGCTTCTGCAGAAACAGATTTTCCAAAAATAGAAGTTTTTGCGGAATCTTCTTCTTCGGAATTTACTTCGTCTGTTTCCATGAAGTTATCTTCATCATACATCTCTTCTGCATCCTCGGGAATTCCGAGCATACCTTTAACTTTGTCCATAAATGCCATTGAGTATTTCCTCCTGTGTAAAAAATCTTTCGATTGATTAAACTTTATATTTTCTTTCGCCGAAGAGTCCTCTTCCGATTCGAACAATTGTTGCCCCTTCCGCAACAGCAAGCTCATAATCAGAAGACATACCCATCGACAATATATTAATATATATATTATCTATGTTTTTGCTCTTAATGTCAACCAATAGATTGCGCATTTTTGCAAAATATTGCCTTGTTTCTTCAATTTCTGCTCCAAAACGGCCAATTGTCATAAGTCCGCGCAGTCTTAAGTGAGGAAAATCCTTGATTTTCTCTGAAGCATCAATAATTTCGTCAACAGAAAAACCGCTTTTGCTTTCCTCGTCGGCTATGTTAACCTCCAAAAGAATGTCCATGATTTTATCAATTTTAGAACAGCGTTTTTCAATTTCTTCCGCAAGTTTGATGGAATCAACGGATTCAATCATGGTAACTCTATCGACAATATATTTCACCTTGTTCGTCTGAAGACTGCCGATAAAATGAATCTCTGCCCTCTTGTCATAGCTTTCGTATTTTTCCAAAAGCTCCTGTACCCTGTTTTCTCCAAGAAGAGTAATACCGGATTCTATTGATTCGTTTATTTTATCCGGAGAAACTGTTTTTGTAACTGCCATAAGGCGAACTTCAGATGGATCTCTGCCCGCTTTTTCTGCTGCTGCGGATATATTTTTAAATGCTTCCGCAACGTTAAGGGCGGTATCAGTCAATAACTTTTCCGACATAAAGATCATTACCTCCCACAAATACTTCATCAAAAAGCTGGAGAGCTTCTTTTGTTCCCTGGTTCCATTTTGCAAGCACATAGTTGCTTCCGGTATGGATAACTTCGATTTTACGGAATTTTACTTCGTTTCTGTCAAGAATGAAAACACCCATTTCCTGATTTTCATTAAAACGAACAGCCTCAGCAGAAACACGAAGTCCGCTTACAGTACTGAAAACAATATCCGCACTTATTTGTCTTATTGAGGCAAGCTCCTCTGTAAAAGTTTTGCAAAGGAGAACAATAATGGTGTTATCGCTGGTTTCATCGGTGATTTTTTCATAAATTTCAAAAGTTACCGTATTACTGATACCGTCAAAATTAACGTCAACTTTTCTTCCGGTTTTAAAATTCTCTGCATCTTTTTCAGAAACGGAAATAACGTAATACCACTTATAGTTATCAGCGATTTTACCTACTTTTTCTTCCGATGCAACAACTTCCTGATTTATAATGTCTTCAATTTCAGAAACTGTTTTTACAAAAAGATTTTCTTTATTTATGATTCCTTCAAATCCATCGACTGATGAAATAAAATATCCGCTTTTGGGCGAAAGGACGGTTTTTGCCTGGTCGGAATTTATTTCATTTTGAAGTTCATCATATTCCGCTTTAAGAACGGCGATTCGCTCATCAAAACTGTTAGGTTCACCGGTAATGGCCGTTTTCTTGTTGATGGAAAGAAGAAGGCTGTCTTTTATCTCAGAAAAATCAGAATAGTTACCGTCAGAAACAGTATAAAAATATGTGAGCACGGAATTTCCGATCTGGTCATTAATGAATTCGGAAGAACCGTAAAGCTGGGAAATTCCTGCGGCAGCTTCCTCGAGAAGACTTATTTCTTTTTCAAGCTCTGCTGCACGGTTCATCTTGCTGACTGTATCTGATGAAGAATGAGCATAAGCAACAGGTTTGTTTCTGTTGACTTTTGCTGCATCTTCATGGATATAGCTTACGCTTCCGTCAAACTGGTCTTCAATAACCGTTTCTGTGCGAACTGCGATTCCCTCAACATGAATTGATTCATTTACAGAGTAACTTACCGCTATTTCCGTATTGTATGGATTGTAGAAAACGGTCCATGCCTGGTATCCTGCATAAACTATCAAAAAAAGCGACATTATGATAGCCAGCAGTTTCATCATTTTATTTTTCATCTTTTCTCCAGAAATTCTTCAATAATTTCAAAAGCTTTTTCATAAAGTTCTTCTTTTGAAGAAAATTCGTCCCAGCAAAGCCAATTTATATTGCCGTTTCTTCTGAACCAGGTTAATTGGCGCTTTGCATAGTGGCGGGTTTCTTTTTTGAGCACGGATATGGCTTCTTCCATGCTCATTTCATTTTTAAAGTAAGGATAGAACTCCTTGTATCCGATTGCCTGGGCTGCGGTACATGTTCCTTCGTGCTCAAAAAGAAATCTTGCTTCATGCTCGACTCCTTCGTCGAGCATTTCGTCAATTCTCTGCTCAATTCGAGCATAAAGCTTATCCCTATCAGCAAAATTTGTTCCGATATAACAAACTTCATAGTCAGAAGGCTTTGGATGCGATTCTTTTTGGTGCTCGGACATGGTTTTACCCGTTACTTTATAGACTTCCATCGCTCTTACAACGCGCAGTAC
>JAFYOZ010000133.1 GCA_017547705.1 Oscillospiraceae bacterium | reverse complement strand
TTTTATTCATCACTCTGGAGCTGTTTTTCAAGCCACTGCTCCTTGCTGATGAGAACCTGACGGGGTTTGCTGCCTTCAAAAGGCCCGACTATGCCGCGTTCTTCCATCTGGTCGATGATTCTTGCGGCTCTGGCATATCCAAGCTTAAGTTTGCGCTGAAGCATGGAGGTGGAAGCCTGTCCCATTTCGATAACACATTCGATTGCCATATCGAGCATATCGTCGCCGTCATCAAATCCGCCTCCTTCCGATGCATAGTCATCGGAGGATTTTTTGCTTTTTTCTTTAACGGCAAGTTTTTCTATATCGTCGATGATTCCTTCATCATAAGAGGCGGTTCCGCCGTTTTTAACAAAACGAACAACCTCTTCAACCTCTCTGTCGCTTACGAAGCATCCCTGAACACGCTTTGTTTCGCTCTGTGCAAGGAAGAGCATATCGCCTTTTCCAAGAAGCTTTTCTGCGGAGCCATCCGGAAGAATGGTTCGGCTGTCAACCTGGGAAGCGGTTTTGAATGCGATTCGGCTTGCGATATTGGATTTGATGGTACCGGTGATAACATCAACAGAAGGACGCTGGGTTGCAACAACAAGATGCATACCGGCGGCTCTTGCAAGAGCCGCAAGACGGTTGATGGAATCTTCAACCTCGTTTGCTGCAACAAGCATAAGGTCCGCAAGCTCGTCTATGATGATAACGACCTTCGGCATCTTCTGCATATCGTCGCGGCTTTCAGCAAGTTCGTTATATCCTGCGATATCGCGAACTCCGTTATCCGCAAAGAGCTGATAGCGCTTGAGCATTTCCGATACTGCCCAGTTAAGAGCACCGGCAGCTTTTCTTGGGTCGGTTACAACCGGAATAAGAAGATGGGGGATTCCGTTATAGACGTTAAGCTCTACAACCTTCGGGTCGATAAGCAAAAGCTTAACTTCATCGGGGCTTGCCTTATACATAAGCGAAATTATCATCGCGTTTATGCAGACGGATTTACCGGAACCGGTTGAACCTGCAACAAGAAGATGGGGCATATCTTTAAGATCCGCAAGAACAACGTTGCCGACTATATCACGGCCGAGGGCAACGGTGAGCTTTGATTTTGCGTTCTGGAATTCTGCGGATTCGATAAGCTGGCGGATATTTACAATATCACGGTTTTTGTTCGGAACTTCGATACCCACAGCGGCTTTTCCGGGAATAGGCGCTTCTATTCTTACGCTTTTTGCCGCAAGGTTAAGGGCAAGGTCATCGGAAAGGTTTGCTATCTTGCTGACCTTAACACCCGCTCCGGGCTGAAGTTCATATCTTGTAACCGCAGGTCCGCGGTTTATATCTATAACTCTTGCGGTAACGCCAAAGCTTTGGAGAGTATTGGTAAGGGTATCTGCGTTTTTGCGCAGTTCCTCGGTTATATCCTCCTGGTTGGAGTTATCGGCGAGTTTAAGGATATCTGTTGGAGGGAAGGTATATGGCAAAGTTTCAAGATCGTTCATGATCTCGGTTATCTTCTTTGCCTGTTCATCTGCAAGAACCTTCATCTCTGCTTTTTCGATTTTCTTTGCATTGGCCTGGTCAACCATAGCCTTGCTTATAAGTTCCTCGAGAGCAGGGTCTTTTGCGGCAGCTTCTTCCATCTGCTCTTTTGCGGGTTTAAAGTTCTCCATTTCCTCCTCTTTCGGAACTTCAACTTCCATATGAGGAGTAAAACCGTGAACCGGTTCTTCTTTTTCCGCTATTGCACGGGGTCTTTCTGTTTTAACCGTTGTGATGGGTGCCGGTTCTTTATTTACAACCGGTTCGTCATCAAGGGGGATATCTATGATTCTGTCGGAAGATTTTTCCGGAGCTTTTTGAACCGGAGCTGCTCCGATAAGTTTTTCTTTAGAGCGTTTTACGCTGTCTTCCGTATCTTTTGAGGTATATCTTACAGGTTCATCGAGGGGAATATCAATCTGGATATTTCTTCTGCTCTCCTCAACCTGTTTATGGTGCTCGACCTGTTCGGTATATACATTTTTAACTTTTTCGCCGACTTTTTTTGTTCCTTTAGCAAAACCGATAAGGGTTGTTCCGGTTATAAGCATAAGAACAACGGCGATAAGAACAAGGCCAACCAAAACCGCCGCAAGTCTTCCCATAAGAGCCATGGAGGTAAGTCCATAGATTACAGAGAGAACTCCGCCGCCGGTAAGTTCTTTTCCGTATGTATAAAGCTGACCGATTTTCTGAAATACGCTTCCGTCGAGAACCATGTTTTCGCTGAAAACAGTTGTGATTCCCGAAAGAAGGATTATAAGCGCAAGGCTTTCATAGCCCTGTGCCGCTGTTGAAAAAGTCGGTTTTTCGAGGGTGTTCATAACCGCAAGGTAGATAAAAACCGGGCCTATAAGATATGCACACCAGCCAAAAAGTCCAAAAAGCGCATAGTGCATTCCCTGCCAAAGACTTTCGCCCTCAATAAGGGTCATTGCCGTAAAAATAATTCCTGCGGCAAAAAATCCGATGGCATAAAGCTGGCGTTTTGAAGAGGCTTCTGCCGCTGTTTTCTTTTGGCTTATATTCTTTTTTGTTCCTTTTGATGAGGAAGCTTTTTTTGTTGCGGCCATCAAACCCCGCCTTCCTTAAAATGTAATTGCTGTTCCTATAAAGAGATGTTCCATGATTCCGATTGCGGTAACAATAATACCGAGGGGAACAAGATACCATGCAAATTTTGCAAATTTATCGTTTTTTACGAGAAGTTTTACTGTTTTTATTGCGCCGATTCCAACAACGAGGGCAACAAACATTCCGACTATTGCTGCAAGCCAGTTTATTTCAACCTCTCCGGAAATTGCTGCCGGAACTTCAAGAATGTTTGCGGCAAGAACCGCCGGAACACCCATGATGAAGGAAAAAGCAACAGCCTGGTCACGGGAAACACCAAGAAGAAGTCCCTCGGAAATTGTTGAACCGGAACGGGAAAGACCCGGAAGAGGAGCAATTCCCTGCATGATACCCATTCCGAGAGCCTGCTTCCAGCTCATGTTTTCTGCGGTAGTGCCTCCGGCTTTTATGCTCTTTTGAGAGAACACGAGCAAAAATGCTGTAAGCAGGAAACAAAGTCCCTCGACGATAATATCGTTATCCGCCGCAAGAGAGTTATAAAAATCGGAAATGAAATAGAAAAATCCAAGGGGAATAAGGCTTATGATAAGAAGAAAAATCATTCTTCTTGCGCCTGTCATATTGTTTTTATCAAATTTTCCGGTGATGATTTCCTTCGCCATGGAGAAGAATTCTTTAATCATATCAAAAATCTCTTTCCAAAAAGCGATCATAACCGCAAGAAGAGTTCCAAGATGGAGAAGAATGGAATAGATTCCGGCGGCTTCGCCGTTGTTTCCGGTAAAATGCTGATAGAGCGAAAGATGTCCGCTGGATGAAACCGGAAGGAACTCCGTAAGTCCCTGAATTATGCCCTGAATAATAGCGTCAAAAAGATTCATTTTTTCTCCTTATATGTAGCCGCAAAGGGGCGGATTATTGTTTTCTGATATATCCGGGGGAGTATTCCTCTTTTAAATAATTTTTTAAATCGGTGGATATAAGTCTTGATACGGTAAAACCGGAAGGAGTCATGCTCCCTTCAAGAAATCCGCCGCATATACTCATTGTAAGAGTTTTAGAAAATTCCGTCGGAAAAATCCTGTCGAAGGGTTCGATGGTCCAAAGTATCATTTTTTGCCTCCTTCAATCTGCTGATAGAGGCATTCGATAGCATCGGAAAGACCGCCGAGATTATCGATAAGTCCTTCGTTAACGGCGGCTTCGCCATCAAGAACCGTTCCCACATCCGTTATAAGTTCTCCGGTTGTGAACATCAGTTCCCTAAAACGTTCCGGTTTGATATTGGAATTTTCCGTAACAAATTTTGTGATGCGCTCCTGCATCTTGTCAAAATACGAAAGAGTCTGTGGAACCCCAAGAACAAGTCCGTTCATCCGAACGGGATGGATAGTCATGGTCGCGGAAGGAACAATGAAAGATTCTTTTGCCGAACAGGCAAGGGGAACACCGATGGAATGTCCGCCGCCAAGAACAAGGGAAACTGTCGGCTTTTTCATTCCGGAAATAAGCTCCGCAATGGCAAGCCCAGCCTCGACATCTCCGCCGACTGTATTAAGCATTACGATAAGCCCTTCGATTTCCGGATCTTCCTCAATGGCAACAAGCTGTGGGATAACATGCTCATACTTGGTGCTTTTGTTCTGTGGAGGAAGGATATAATGTCCCTCGATCTGTCCGACTATGGTAAGACAGTGGATACAGTGTTTTCCTTTTGTTTTGATTACGGAACCGATTTCGATAATCTGTTCCGTTGCATTTTCTATCCCTTCGTTTTCATCTTCCGGGCAATTTTTAAATTCGTCTGGCATAATATAAAACCTCCGGAGTTTTTTAATATTATGCTTCGGATTTTGTTATATATGCGCCAGAGCAAACTTTCGTAAATTACATTATAACAAAAATATATTAAATATACAAGTATTAGTTATTTACATTATATAAAAGAAAAAAGACGGAAAAATTCCGTCTTTTCTTCACTCAAGATGTATATTGTTTATCCAGGCATAATCTATGGCATCATCGTTTCCTTGTTTGCAGGCTTCTGTGATCCAATATTTTTCCTTTTCGTAGTTTAGCTCTACTATATCCGAACCTTTTCCATAGATTTTTCCGAGTTTAAGCTGTGCATCTTCATAACCAAGCCTTGCGGAAATATAGATAAGCTCAAAACCGTGGAATTTTCCATCAAAGCCGGTTTCAAAATCATACATCATTTCGCCGTAATCTCCGGCCCACTGAACAAATTCCTC
>JAFYOZ010000132.1 GCA_017547705.1 Oscillospiraceae bacterium | reverse complement strand
TAACGTTATCATTCCCCAGGCTTTCCGCAACATCATTCCCCAGATCGGCAACAACTTCATTATCAATATCAAAGATACTTCCGTGCTTTCAGTAATCAGCTTCGCAGACCTTTTCTTCACCCACAAAAGTGCTGTTGGTGCGCTTTATCTTTATTTCGAATCCGCAACCATAACCATGGTTATCTATCTTGTCATGACCGTAACCGCTTCCTATCTTCTCAGACTTCTTGAAAAGAAGATGGACGGCGACGATAACTATGACCTTGCCACAACCGATACCCTTGCATACACAAGCGGACTTTTGAGCTATCACCCGAAAAAGAAAAAACTGGAGGACTTCAAATGAGTGAAAATATCATAGAAATTCAGCATCTTGAAAAGAATTTCGGAAGTCACAAGGTTCTTTCCGATATCGATTTTTCCGTTAAAAAAGGCGACGTTACAACAATAATCGGCGTTTCCGGTTCCGGTAAATCGACCCTTCTCCGCTGCATAAACGTTCTTGAAACTCCTTCCGGCGGAAAAATTCTTTTCCACGGAAAAGATATTGACGAAAAGGATTTTTCCGTAACCGATTACCGCGCAAAAGTCGGAATGGTTTTCCAGAGCTTCAACCTTTTCAACAACATGACCGTTCTTCAGAACTGCATTGTCGGCCAGGTAAAAGTTCTTGGAAAAAAGAAAGACGAAGCGGAAGAAAAAGCAAGATATTTCCTTGAAAAAGTAGGAATGCTTCCCTATGTCAACGCAAAACCGAAACAGCTTTCCGGCGGACAGAAACAGCGTGTTGCAATTGCAAGAGCACTTGCAATGGAACCGGAAGTTCTTCTTTTCGACGAACCCACTTCCGCACTTGACCCTCAGATGGTAGGCGAAGTTCTTGCGGTAATGCGCCAGCTTGCCGACGAAGGACTCACTATGATCGTTGTAACCCACGAAATGGCCTTTGCAAGGGATGTTTCCAGCAGAGTCGTATTTATGAAAGACGGCGTAATCTGCGAAGAGGGAACACCGGAAGATATCTTCGTAAATCCCAAAAAGGACGAAACAAAGGAATTCCTTGCAAGATTTATAAATTGATGCAAAATAAAAAAAGCACCCGGAAGGGTGCTTTTTTTGTGTGTCTTTTTATAATTTGATACGAAGAAGACGGAGAGACCAGAGCACCGCCAGAAGGCATACGCCGACATCTGCGAAAACCGCAAGCCAGATAGGAGCATATCCGAATGCTCCGAGCACCAGAACGATAATCTTGGTGCTCATGATGAAAGCAACATTCTGGCGGACGCAGTTCATGATTCTTTTTGCGATCTCAACTGCCTTCGGAAGAGCGGAAATTCCACCTTTCATAAGCACGATATCCGCGGATTCGATTGCGGCGTCGGTTCCCATTCCCATTGCGGCGCCTATATCTGCGGCTGCGAGCACGGGAGCGTCGTTGATTCCGTCGCCGGTAAAGACGGTAATGCCGCTTTTTTTGATCTCTTCGATTTTTTCAACTTTGTTTTCCGGCATAAGAGAAGCAAAAAAGCCTTTTACGCCGCATTTTTTTGCAACATTTTCTGCTGCATGCTCATTATCTCCGGTGAGCATGAAACTGTGCTCAACTCCGAGAGAATAAAGTTTTTCAAGGCTTTCTTCAGCTTCCGGACGGATGGTATCTTCGAGGAAAATGCTTCCCGCAAAAACGGAATCCAAAGCAAGATAAAGATTTGCGCCGTTTTCTTCCGGAAGCTCGATTCCGAGATGCTCAAAAAGTTTTCTGCTTCCGCACGCAACGGAAACGCCTTCG
>JAFYOZ010000022.1 GCA_017547705.1 Oscillospiraceae bacterium | reverse complement strand
GCCGGTTCAAAATCCGGAACAGATGCAGATGCCAAAATCTCGCCGGTTTTTATATCCATAACAACCGCCGCGCCTTTTTCGAGGCTTTCTTCCAAAACCTTTTCCGTTATCCTCTGTATTTCCGAATCCAAAGTAAGAACAACTCCGCAGTTTTCATATACCTCTTCCTCAAAGAGTTCAACTTCCTCACCGGGAAGAATTCTTCCTGTTCCGTCGGTGTAATACCTTACTTTTGTTTCTGCGGAATTTTCATCAAGAAAAGAATCATACCCTTTTTCGATTCCGGAAGCTCCTTTTCCTCCGTTCATATATCCGATAATATGCGGCGCAAGAGTTTTTTCTCCATAGCGTTTATAATACGAAAAATTATATATCCCCTCGCCCTCGATTATTTTTCCTTCGGAATCAATAACGGTGGGTTCAAATTGCTGGAACGCTTTTGCAAGTTCGTCCCTGTCGCTGAATTCAAGAACGGAAGAAACATCAAGCATATCCGGAAAAATAAGAAGCCGCCGCTCAAGACTTTTGTTAACAAGGGGATAAAGATTCCTGTCAAAAATCCCTGCCCTGCTTTTTCCAAGGGATATGACCCTTTGGCTCTGCATAGTGGCAGCCTCTTTTGATATCTCCCCTGTTCCGATATATATCACTCTTATAATCACTCCGCCCATAAGGCAAAGAAAAATACAGAGAAAAGAGGTCATCCTTTTAACCATTTTTTCGCCTCCTTTTCTTTCTAAAAAAGTCTTCCCAAGAAAAAAATAAATAATCAAAAAAATTTTAAAAAATCTCTTGACTTTCTCAAATCATTCTGATATAATAACTCTTGCATTTGAGAAATGCGGTAGTGCTGGAATAGGCAGACAGGCACGTTTGAGGGGCGTGTGTCTTTGACGTATGGGTTCAAGTCCCATTTACCGCACCAAAAGGTCGTTAACGAAAGTTGACGGCCTTTTTTGTTTATATACCGAAAGGAGAATCTGATTATGGAAAAATTTGTTCCCTATGAAAAACTTTCTAAAAAGAAACAGCGCGAACTTGATTTAAAAAGCCGCCGCGATTGGAACGGAGTTATCCCCGTAACAAGAAAATCCGAAAACAAAAAAGCATATAACAGAAAAAAGGCACAGTACCGAAAAAGCTTCGATACCGTGCCTTTTTATTTTTCCTGATTAAATTATCTCTGGCCGTAGCGGTTTGCAACAAAGTCTTTCATGTATGCAACTTTGTCGTCATCGATGGGTTTGGGCTGGCCGATGCAGCGTGCCATATAATAAATCTGAGAAGTCATCTCAAGAATGGTGCAAACCTGGAATGCTTTGTCCATGTCTTTACCAACGCAAACTGCGCCGTGGTTAGCAAGAAGGCATGCAGAATCGTTTCCAAGGGTTGCGATTGCGTTTGCTGCCATTTCGGGAGAACCGGGAAGAGCATATTCGGTAACTCTTACGTCACCAAGAATCTGTGCTGCTTCGTCGATTACCGGAGGAATATCTTCATGGAGAAGTGCAAAAATCTGGGAATAAACAGGATGAGTATGAACAACAGCGTTAACATCGGGGCGGTTTTTCATAATGCCAAGATGCATTGCGTGTTCAATGGTGGGTTTTCTTTCGCCTTCGATGCGGTTTCCGTCGATGTCCATAACAACAATGTCGTCTTCAACAAGGGTGTTATAAGGCATACCGGAGGGAGTAAGATAAACATATCCGGTTTCGGGGTCGCGTACACTGATGTTTCCCCAGGTCTCAACGGTAAGGCCGGAGTTCAGCATACGAAGGCATGCATCGATAAGAAATCTTTTGTAGTTCATTTTCATTCCTCCAAAAAAATTTTTTATTATTCTGTAACTTTAACGGAAACTCCGTTTACTTCAACACTTTCATCCGCAGGAATAAGGATATATTTCCTGCCATCTATAACTTTTGTTTCCACAAGATAGCTGTATTCCGGAGCAACGGAAATCTTAACCTGCGGAGTTACAACCTCGAACTTTTTGCTGTCGATGATGTTGGTCGGCTTAAGAGGTTTATCTTCGCCGAACTGTTTTTTGCATTTTTCTTTAAAAACTTCAACCTTTTCTTTTGCAACGCCGGAGTTTTCAAGAATATCCCCAACTTCCCTGCTGGAAAGATCAAGGGGAGCGGGGTCCTTGCTCTCTTTATGCTCAACTATGCGTTCACAAATCTGCTCATGCACAGCCTGGATAATATCAAAGCTGCAATCTTCCTCAAGGGTCTCTGTAAGAACCTCCTGAAAAGTTGTCTTTTGTTCTCCTGCGGACATGGGGATCTCCGTTTTAAAAACAGAGCTTATAAATTCCTCCTGCATCATATCCGTATCCTTTGTATAGAAAAGGGCGTTATAGATGTTTGTGGCTCTGTCATCAAAACAGGGGAACAAAAATCCCATTTCCGGTGCGGCAACAGTCTGTGGGAAGGTGCAGTTATGGAACGCACTTTCGTCAATAACATATCCAAGCTCGGTTTTGCTTTCATTAACCGGGCAAACGGAACAGACAAAATAGTTAAATACGCTTTCAGAAGCATCTTCTATAGAAAGCTCGTCCGTACCTTTAAAAGGAACGTCATAGTGGTCTGCTCCAAGAAGAATTATGTAGTTGCAATCAAGGTTTATGGCCGGAATCATCTTTTTATAGAGCTTTTCTCTAAGCTCGCTGTTTCCGATATCCTTGCGAAGCTCCATAAGAAGCTGATGTTCTTCGCCTTCCATAACCTGCTGGGTTGAAAATTCTATATCAATAAGGTTTTTACCAAGACTTCCGGAAAGAGCTTTTTTAAAAAGCGCCATATATCTTTCTCCCTCGGATTGGGGCATGGTTGCAACCGGTTCGTCGATATATGCGATAATTTCCTTGGTCTGGTTTACAAAACAGCCGTAAACTTTGCTGATGCAGTTTTTATCAAGAGCAAGGCGGCGGCGGATTTCATTAAGTTCTTTCTGGTTCATGCTTACCTTCCTGAACATAAGATTTTGTTTCATATTATTATAACATATTTCTTTTACCAATGCCACATTTTTCTTGACCATATTTTCCCTCTGTGATAATATTTTTATATGGAATTATCGGGAAAGGAGCGGATTTTATGTATCTTTCAAATGCCTGTAAAAAAGCCATCGAGAGCCTCGAAAAAGCCGGTTTTGAAGCTTATGCAGTCGGCGGCTGTGTAAGGGATTCCATCCTCGGAAAAATCCCGACGGATTATGATATAACAACCTCCGCCCTTCCGGATGAAACAAAGGCTGTTTTTAAAAATGAGCACGTTATCGAAACCGGAATAAAACACGGCACGGTAACGGTGCTCATCGAGCACCAACCGCTGGAAATAACAACTTTTCGCATAGATAAAAACTATTCCGATAACCGCCACCCGGAAAAAGTTGAGTTTACCCGGTCATTAAAAGATGACCTTGCAAGAAGAGATTTTACCATAAACGCCCTCGCATACAGCGATAAAACCGGAATTATCGATGAATTTGGAGGAATATCAGACCTTGAGCACGGAATAATCCGTGCAGTGGGAGAAACCGACCTTCGTTTTAACGAAGATGCTCTTCGCATTATGCGTGCTCTTCGTTTCGCATCCGTTCTTGGATTCGAGATAGAAGAAAAAACCGCCGAATCCATTCATAAAAACCGCGAACTTTTAAAAAACATCAGTATCGAGCGCTTTTCTTCCGAACTTATAAAGCTTCTTTGCGGAAAAGGCGCAGAAAAAATCCTCCTGGAATTTTCAGATGTTCTTTTCGTGCTCGTCCCGGAACTTTCGGTGCTCAAGGATTTTAATCAGCTGCATTTTCGCCATGACAAAACAGCTTTTGAGCATACCGCCGCCGTAATCAAAAACACTCCGCCAAAACCTGTGCTCCGTCTTGCTGCGCTTTTCCATGATATTGCAAAACCGCGCTGTTTAAACATTGACGAAAACGGAATCGGCCATTATTATGGCCACGCACCAATCGGCGCATTTATCGCAAAAGATATCCTTACAAGATTAAAACTGGATAACGAAACAAAATCCGCAGTCGAAGAGCTTGTTCGCCTCCATGAAAACCGCTTTCCTGCGGAACCAAAAGCCATAAAGCGCCTTCTTGGAAAAATCGGCGCGGAAAGATATTTTGACCTTCTGGAACTTATGCGAGCCGATGACCTCGGCAAAAAAGCGGAACACTTCCCCGGAGAGGAATTTTATGAGAATTACCGCCGCATCGCAAAAGAAATTATCAAAAAAAGCGAATGTTTTTCTCTTTCCGATCTTGCCGTAAACGGCAAAGACCTGATTTCCGCAGGGATCCCACCCTCCCCAAAAATGGGAGAAATTCTTCAATCCCTTTTGGAAGCTGTCATCGACGAAACAGTACCCAACGAGAAAGCCGCCCTTCTGGATTTTGTCAAAAAACTTCCCTGAATACGGATAAGCTTTCCGGAACGGCCAAGACCGTTCCCTACGATTTTTTACCTCCTCGGAGGAGGGATTTTTATAAAACACCTCATACGTCTCATTTCATTCGCCACCTTCTCCTCAAGGAGAAAGCTTACAAAAAAGCGCACCGCAATGCGGTGCGCTTTTTATTTTGCAGGCGATTTGGGAGAATCGCCCTCATAGGCTAATTAAGGAATCAGCAATAGTTCTCCATGGGGAAGGTGAGGTATTTGTTCTGGTCGAGCTGGTCAACGGTTACAACGCCAGCAGGAGCATTGAGAACGTCAGGAATGCGGTTTACGATGGTTGCGCAGGTGTGTTCAACGGTTGCAGGTTTAACAACATGGAACTCGGTATCGGGTTCGCCGGTGATTTTCCAATCGCACATATCGCCGTCATCGGGACCGTAAACTTTACCGATGCACTGGGTTTCGATGATCGGGCCCTGGAAGGTTTCGGTGGTAACTACTGCT
>JAFYOZ010000131.1 GCA_017547705.1 Oscillospiraceae bacterium | reverse complement strand
GTATGAATACATACGGAATAGATACCGAAAGACTTCCCGCTCATATTGCCATTATTATGGACGGAAACGGAAGATGGGCAAAAAAAAGAGGACTTCCCAGATCTGCGGGGCATCTCAAAGGCTCGGATAACGTTAAAAGAATAACTCACTTCGTTTATGATATCGGAATCAAGGTGCTTACTCTTTATGCCTTCTCCACCGAAAACTGGAAAAGACCTGCAGAAGAGGTAAATGCACTTTTTGACCTTTTCTATAAAAATCTTCAGGACTATCGCGCTCTTATGGGAAATCGTGATGCGGTTGTCCGCTTTATCGGAGATAAAACTCCCTTTGATGACAGATTAAAGGAAAAAATGAAAGAAATTGAAGAATATTCCAAACAGTTTGAAGATACGGGATATGTTTTCAATTTTGCAATAAATTACGGAGGCAGGGAAGAAATCACAGCCTCGGTGAAAAAAATTATTCAGGGAATTAAAAACGGAGAAATAAAGGAAGAAGAAATTAACGAACAGATGATTTCGGATAATCTTTATACTTCGGGTCTTCCCGATCCCGATATGATAATCCGTCCCAGCGGTGAGCAGAGAATTTCAAATTTCCTGCTCTGGCAAAGTGCATACAGCGAATTTTTCTATTCAGATATTCTCTGGCCCGATTACGGACCGAAGCAGCTTGCAGAAGCAATAAAGGAATTTCAGAAAAGAAACAGAAGATTCGGCGGAATATAAAACAACTGCATTTTAAAAATGCAGGGAAGGAGTAAATTATGTTAACAAGAATTATTTCGGCGGCAGTTGGACTCGTGCTTTTTGTGGGGATTTATCTTGCGCCTCCCGTGGTGATGAAAATTGCGTTATGCTTCATTTCTGCGGTGGGAATATATGAGGTATATAAGGCATATTCTTTAAAGAAATATCTGCCGTTACTTTTTACTGCCCTCTTATCGTCGCCGGTATTGGTATTTTCCGGATATACCGGAAAATTTATTCTCTTATATATTTTCCTTCTTGTTACCGCAGGAGTTATCACCATGCTTGCAAAGCATGAAAGCTTTTCTTCCGAAAAGCTTGCGGTAACGGTGCTTTATCCTCTTGTTATTTCCTTTGCTTTTTCGGTTTGCGGAAATCTCCGCGCTATGGAAAACGGAATGTTTTATTTCTGGCTTCCCTTTATTATGGCATGGGCTTCGGATACCTTTGCTTATTTCACCGGAAGATTTTTCGGCAAAAGAAAGCTTTGCGAAAAATTAAGTCCCAAGAAGACCGTAGAAGGAGCAATAGGCGGAGTGCTTGGCTCGGTTTGCGGAATTCTTGTTGCGGGAATATTTTCTCCCGTCAAGGTTAATATTATTATCGGGGTTGTTTTTGCAATCTGTGCATCCTGTCTTTCCCAGATAGGAGATATTTTTGCTTCCTGCATCAAAAGAGAAAACGGAATAAAGGATTTCGGAAATCTTATGCCCGGTCACGGCGGAGTTATGGATAGATTTGATTCAATTCTCC
>JAFYOZ010000021.1 GCA_017547705.1 Oscillospiraceae bacterium | reverse complement strand
TCTACTACTTCCTCCCTTATCGCAACGTCATATCTTTTCATCCCTTTTTTTCCTGACATAACAAAACCTCCTATGGTAGTATCTTAATTCTACCATAGGAGGTGCTTTTTTCATATTGTCCGTTTTTACTGGACTTGTTCATGAACGGGAGCTTTTTCTTTACTGCTTCTTTTTAATAAAACTGTGGATGCTGTTATGGAGTTTCATCTTAGGGTCGGTGCTGTGCTCGCTGAGTTTTTTATTTATAAGCGCACCGATAAGCGTTACACTTGCAAGGATATAAAGCCAGAGCATCAGGATGATTACCGATGCAAGGGAACCGTAAACTGCGGAATATTTTACCGAGGAACTTATGAACCAGGAGAAAAATCCGCTTATCACGGTAAAAAGAACGGAACCGATTGCTGCACCGGGAAGAACGCTGATTTTATACGGACTGCGCCATGCGCTGAAATAATAGACGGTATAAAGCATTCCGGCGGAGAGGATATCAAGAATTATAAAACGCATCCAGTTCCAAAGATACGCAAAATCCAGCAGTTGTATAAGTTCGATTTGCAGAAGAAGCGGTTCGAGAAGATTAATAAGCCATCTTCCGGCGATAACGATAATCGCAAAAAGATATACCGCAACAAGAAATGCAACAGCATATAAAAAGCTGAAAAAGTATCTTGCCGTATCGCTTCCGCCGTGGCTTTCATAAATTTCCCGGAGAGTATCCGAAAGCATTCTGAATGCGGCGGCGCCGGTATATACCGCCATACCAAGACCGATTATCAAAAGTCCGTTTGATTGGGATGCGGTATATAAAAGATAATCTTCGATTATCGAAAGAACCCCGGAGGGGATTATATACGAAATTTCATGGAGAAAAAGGAGGATATCTTCTCCGAAGATTCCGAGAATCCACTGCGCACAAATGAGCATCGGAAAAAGAGTCATTATCAGAAAATATGAAAGAGCTGCCGCGGCGCGGTTTAATTTAAGCTCGAAGAATTTTTCAAAAAGTCCGATAATTCCGTTTATTGTTAAAATACGTTTCATTAAACACCTTGTTAAATTGATTTGTTTTATGATATTATATTTATCATAAATCATTAAATATGAAAAATGCAAGTATTTAATGGCAAAATTTGAAGATTTTATATTGAAAAGGGGGATTTTTTTGGAAGAGTTTGAAAAAATTCTGCTTTTACATTTTGAAAAATACCCGCTTATGACACCGCAGGATGCGGTAAAACTTTGTTATCAAAGCGCCTTTGGCTGCGGACATCTTGTTAAAAACAGCGAAACAGCTTTGAGCATGCTCAAAAATGAGATGGAAAATATTACGGAAGATTCTGATGCTCAAATTTTTGAGCCAATCGGAAACGGATATATAAGGCTCGATTTATCAGCTGCAAAAGCAAGAGGAATATCTTATGAAAAAATCTGCGAAGCTTTTATAAAATCCGCAAATAATCCAAAAATAACAGAACTTGAACCTAAAATAGTTTTTCTTAAAAAACTCTCCAGAGAGGGAAAAACTCCTTTTTCCGAAGAAGAACTTTTTGAATATCTTCAGGAATATAACGGAGAAATGGTTCGCCACAGCGAAAAATACAGAAAAGCTTATAGCCCGGCATACAGAGTTATCCTTTC
>JAFYOZ010000130.1 GCA_017547705.1 Oscillospiraceae bacterium | reverse complement strand
GGTCTCAAAATCGAAGCATGGATAAATCCTTACAGAGTTAAAGGAAATTCCAACACAGAAAAAATCGCAAAATCGAGTCCTGCATATAAATGGCTCGGAACCGGAAAAGTTGTTGTTCTTAACAGCGGAATTTTCTATAATCCGGCGGACGAAGAAGTTATTGAACTTATCGTTTCCGGAGTTGAAGAGATCGTAAAAAATTACGACGTTGACGGAATCCATTTTGACGATTATTTCTATCCGACTACCGATGAATCTTTTGATAAAGAGTATTACAGCAAATATAAATCCGAAGGCGGAAAATTAAGCCTTTCCGACTGGAGAAGACAAAATGTAAATGTTCTTATAAAAAGTGTTTATTCCGCAATAAAAGCAATCGACAGTTCCTGCCGTTTCGGAATAAGTCCCGGCGGAAACACGGACAGAAACTATAACAGCCTTTACTGCGACGTTTATACATGGGTGACAAGCAAAGGATATGTTGATTATATCTGCCCACAGCTTTATTACGGTTTTAACAATCGCGACTGTCCCTATCTTGAAGTTCTTTCTGAGTTTAACGATATGATCACAAGAAGTGAAGTTGAACTTATAATCGGTCTTGCGGCCTATAAAGCGGGAGCAGAGGACACATATGCAGGCGAAAACGGAAAGAAAGAATGGATAAACAATAACGATATTCTTGCAAGGCAGATTATTGCCGCAAGAAACGAAAGCAGATATTCGGGTTTTGCAATGTACCGTTACGATTCGCTTTATAACCCCGCTTCGGGAGTTAAAAAGGCTGTTGCGGCGGAAATTGAAAATCTTTTCGATATTCTTTAAACGAAGGGAAACCTATTAAAAAAGGACGGAAAACTTTATGAAAAAATTCTTTTTGAACAAAAAGCTGATGACAGCGGTTCTTAGTCTGAGCCTTGTCTTTATAATCGGCGGAATAGCAGTTTTTGCGGCTTTTCAAAGCGGACTTCCCGGAATTGAAAAGATTTTGAACGGAATCGATTTTTCGGATGTTCCTTCAAGTTCCGAAAGTTCTTCTTCGGAAGAGGAGATTTCAGAGCCGGAAGAAGAAAGCGATGTCGATTTAAATGACGTTGTGATAAATCCTGTTGAACCGGAAGTTCCTGAAGTTCCGGAAGAACCGGAAATTGAAAATATAGTTGAAGGTCCGATCGTTTTCCGCGCGCCGGAAAGAATGATGGCAATAACTCTTGCAGCCGGAACAGACTATTATACCGAAAACGGCATGAGCACAGAGGAAATTCAGAAATCAATCGATAAAGCCATTGCCGATGCAAAGGAACTTTCTGCAAATACGGTTTTTCTTGAAACAACCTTCGGCGATACTGTAATTTATAGTTCCGAAGATATGCCTCAGACAAAAACGAGCATTGATATGCTCGGATATGCGGCCGAAAAAGCAAAAGCGGAAGGACTTTTTGTATATGTTGTTTTTGACGTGCTCAAAACCAACAATGGAGGAAAAGCTGAAACGTCTTTCGTGCTCAGCAATGAACAGCTTTCTCTGATAGGCAGAAATGCAAAGGCTCTTGCACGTTATGATATTGACGGAATAATGCTCAATACATATACCGTTGAATCAACCGGAAATATTTACGAGCAATATGCAAAATACGGAAGCGGAATGGGATATGAAAACTATCTTCGTTCTAATGTTGAAGCAGCAGTAAAAACCGCTTACAATGCG
>JAFYOZ010000129.1 GCA_017547705.1 Oscillospiraceae bacterium | reverse complement strand
GACATTCATACCCATAAGTCCTGTTCCGTTTCCGGTTGCCATAATAACGTCATAAACGCCGTTTCCTCCGTTTAAAGACCAGACATTCTGTCCGAGGGAATAGGTTTCTCCGAATCCTTTTTTGGAATCGTCGATAACTTTAAGGTCGATGGATTCTTCGCTCCAGATTGCTGCGGTAACTTTTCCGTCCTTAAGTTTTATCATGCCGTAGCTTCCGGTTTCGCTTATATCAATGCTGTAAAGTTCATTAAAATCAGGATCGTAAACTTTGATCTGGTCCCAGGAAGCGATATACCAGTTTCCGTTATCGCCGACGGTATAATAGCTGGGATAGAAATAGTTTTCGGAGCTGTTGATGTTTTCGATGGAATAGAAAATCTTCTCTTCACCGAGAGTTCCGTCCGGATTCAGCATTCTGATAATAAAATCCGTTGTGGATTCTTCGTAATCCCAATAGTTTCCGGTATCATAATCAAAACCTTCCGGAACGTTATAAACGCTCTTGCTTCTGGTGATTATAATAGCAGGGCCATCGGGAGTTTCGATGAATCTGCTTACGTTTTCATAGAAGTTTTCTTCCTGGGTATAGCTGTTGTTCTCTCCGATAACGGCGATTTCTTTAAAATCTCCGCCTTTATCATCAAAGGAGAGAATCTTCTGAACATATACGCTTTCTGCATAGGATTCGCCGGTTTCTTCATCAACAACCGGTTCTTTATCTATGTATGCATCCGCAACAGCATAGAATCTTCCTTGGATAAAACTTACCATTCCGATCCAATCGATGCCTTCGGGCATATTGATTTTTTCGTATGTGGGCACATAGACAAATTCCGGCATTTCATTCTTTGTTGGTTCGTTTTTTCCGCATCCGGAAAAAGCGGTTATAAAAATTGCCGCCGCAAGAATCAAAGATACCAATTTTTTAAGGTTTTTCATATTATCCCCTCGCTTTTTGTCATTTTTTTGCTTTCTAACTATATAGTAAACAAAAGACCCGTTTTTGTTGCATGTTTTTTTAAAATATTTAAAAAATATTTTTCTTTATATATTATATCACTTTAATATAATAAGTTCACCATTAATTCTTAATAACTTTTGCACCAAAAGGCATAAGGCTTAAAACAGCGTATTTAAAGAACTGTTTTCCAAAAGGAATACCGACAATGGTGATGCACCAAAGAACGCCGCAGCAAAGAGAAGTAAGCGCAAGTTCCCAACCGAAGAAGAGAACCCAAAGAATGTTGAGAAGAACGCTTCCGAATCCGGCTTTGCTGTATTCTATTTCCTTTTTAAAAGGGGTTATGACAAGTCCGGCAATTTTAAAACACTGGATTCCGGCCGGGATTCCGATTATGCTGATACAAAGCAGTGCTCCTGCTGCTGCCCATTCGAGCCAGAGCAAAAATCCTCCAAAGATAAACCAAAGAATATTTCCGATAGTTTTCATATAATCATACCTTTCTATATATAATTTTTTAAGTTTCTTTTAATTTTCTTAAGTATATCACAAAATTTTCCAAAATTTTTATAAAGATATCAACATTAAACAAAAATTAAAAATATGTAAAAAATTTGTTCATATTTGGCCTCGATAAAAAAGATTCCTTTTGTCTAAATGGGGCAATTTTGCCTTCATCCGTTTTTTCGCCAAAGGAAAGGCTTTTCGGAACGGTCAAGACCGTTCCCTACGATTCATGTAAATACCTCCTCGGAGGAGGAGGTGGCATCGCGAAGCGATGACGGAGGAGGGATATATCAATATACGCTCCGCGTTACCTGTTAATCCCTCATCCACCATTCCTTCGGAATGGTCCCCCTTCCCCTTTGGGAAGGCTTACCCTCCGGGAATCCTTTAAAAGAATCCCTCCACCACTTCGTGGTCCCCCTCCCTTTAGGCAAGGGAGGCTAATAAAAAAAGCACCCTTTCGGGTGCTTTTTATGCGTTTTATTCTTCCGGCTGTTCAGCAGGTTCTTCATGAGCGGGTTCTTCGGTAAGAACTTCTTCCGCTTTCGGTTCTTCGATGGGTTTGGGGTTCATAATTGCCTCAAACTCCGGACCGGTAACCTTTTCTTTTTCCATGAGCACTGCAGCAACTGCATCAAGTTTTTCGCGGTGCTCATTAAGAATGGATTCGGTTTTTTCGTATGCTTCATCGACGAATCTTCTGATTTCATTATCGATATCGGAAGCAACTTCGTCGGAATAATGTTTGTTCTGTCCATAGTCCCTGCCGAGGAAAACCTCGTTTTCATCGGAACCGTAAACAATGGGGCCAAGCTTTTCGCTGAAGCCATAACGGGTTACCATGTTTCTTGCAATTCTTGTTGCGCGTTCAAGGTCGTTGGAAGCTCCGGTGGAAATATCGCCGAGAACGATTGCTTCCGCAACTCTTCCGCCAAGAAGAGTACAAAGTTCCTCTTCCATGTATTTTTTGGTAACGTAGTTTCTGTCCTCAACAGGAAGGCTCATGGTATAGCCGCCTGCATATCCTCTCGGGATAATGGAAATCTCGTGGACGGGGTCCTGGGTTTTGCAAAAATAGGTAACAACTGCATGGCCTGCTTCATGGTAAGAAGTAAGGCGTTTATCTTTATCGTTAACTTTTCTGGAACGTTTTTCCGGGCCGGCAACAACCTTGATGGTTGCTTCTTCGATTTCCTTCATGGTGATTGCTTTCTTTTTGCGTCTTGCAGCAAGAAGAGCAGCCTCGTTAGTAAGGTTTTCAAGTTCCGCACCCGTAAATCCTGCGGTGGATTTTGCGATTACGGAAAGGTCAACATCGGGGCCAAGAGGTTTGTTTCTGGTATGGATTTTAAGGATTGCTTCGCGTCCTTCAACATCCGGTGCACCAACAACGATCTGTCTGTCAAAACGTCCGGGACGAAGAAGAGCAGGGTCAAGGATATCTGCACGGTTTGTTGCAGCCATAACGATGATTCCGGTGTTGTTTCCAAAACCGTCCATCTCTACAAGAAGCTGGTTAAGGGTCTGTTCACGTTCATCATGACCGCCGCCAAGACCTGCGCCTCTATGACGACCGACTGCATCGATCTCATCGATAAAGATAATTGCCGGAGCGTTTTTCTTTGCTTCGCCAAAAAGGTCACGAACACGGCTTGCACCGACACCGACGAACATCTCTACAAAGTCAGAACCGGAAATGGAGAAGAAAGGAACACCTGCTTCGCCTGCAACAGCTCTTGCAAGAAGGGTTTTACCGGTACCGGGCTGACCCATAAGAAGAACACCTTTCGGGATTCTTGCGCCAAGAGCGTTGAACTGGTTCGGATGTTTAAGGAACTCGACGATTTCTTCAAGCTCCTCTTTTTCTTCGTTACAGCCGGCAACATCTTTAAAAGTTGTGGGTTTATCTCCGGTTTTATCCTTATATTTTGCCTTCGCAAAATCCATAACTTTTCCGCCGCCCTGCTGGCGCATCATAATGAACCAGAAAACAGCCATCGCTCCGATGAGAAGCAAAGTAGGAAGAATGGATATCCACCAGGGAGTTTCTTTTACCGGAAGATAATCCGGTTTTGTTTCTGTTGCAGAAAATCCGTTCTGCTCATTGATAAGGTCGATATCGGTAAGGAATACAGAAACGTTCGGAACGGTGTATTCGATGGTTTCGCCCTTATCTTTTCCCTCTTCCGGTTTTTTGTTGAGCTTAAGTTCTCCGGTTCCAAGGTCGAGAGTATAATCTTCGACCTCGCCGTTCTCGAACATTTCGAGAACTTCGTAATACTTAAGCGGAACAACTTCTTCCTTGTTCATGGTGAACATGAATGAGGTAAGGAAGAGAAGCAAAAGGATTGCCGCAACATAGGAAATAATTGTTTTTATCTTGTTATTCAAAAAAATATCAACTCCGGTTTTATATTATTTGCCCCTTATCAAAAGGCAGCAATATTATTTCTCATAAATTTCGGATTTAAGAACTCCGATATAGGGAAGATGTCTGTACTGCTGGTTATAGTCGAGGCCATAGCCAACAACAAATTCATCCGGAACGGTAAAGCAGAAATAGTCTGCATGAACGTCTGCAACTCTGCGTTCCGGTTTATCAAGAAGGGTTGCGATTTTGATGGATGCAACATTTCTCTGGCTAAGGATTCCTTTAAGATAGGAAAGAGTCATACCGCTGTCGAGGATGTCTTCGACAATAAGGATATCCTTTCCGGAAAGGTCGTGGTCAAGGTCTTTGATGATTTTAACAACACCGCTGGTTTTGGTTCCGCTGCCATAGCTGGAAACGGACATAAAGTCGATATTAAGCGGAACAGAAATTGCTCTCATAAGGTCGCCCATAAAAATTACGGAACCTTTAAGAACGGCAACAAGCATAAGGTTTTTTCCTTCATAATCTTTGCTTATCTGTTTGCCGATTTTTTTAACTGCTTTTTCGATCTCTTTTTCGGAAATAAGGACTCTCTCAATATCATTTTGAATATTGCTCATTTTTTGTTCCTCCGCTTATGTTTCTGTATTTTTTCGGCGAACCCTTATCGCCGCGGTTCTAACAGTTTCATCAGAAAGTCTTGCGCGTTTTGCTGCGCCAAGACCCTCTATCCAAAGGATTCCCTCATCATCTGCGATAACCGCAACGGATTCTCTTTCTTCCGCCGGGATTTTTTCTTCGATGAAGAGTTTTTTAAGCGTTTTTGTTCCGCCGTGGATATCAGCTCTGTCGCCTTCTCTTCGGCTTCTTATAACCGCTTTGCCTTTTATTTTATCAAAATCAAATGTATCTTTTAAGAAGTAATTATAAATTTTGTATGAATTTTTTCCTTTTTCTTCCGGAATCAGTCGTATTTCAATGGTTTTTTCATCGGAAATATCAAAAATTCCTTCAAAAAAAGGTTTTTCTTCAATTTTCGGCTTCTTAATCTTTTCAGTTTCTTTTTTTATAATACCGTTTTCAGAAACAAGATATTCCCTTTTGGAAAGTTCCTCTTTAAAATCCCCGCGGGAGATTTTCTCCCCGATTCTTAAGGTTCTTTCATAGTCAAAAGAAAAACCGAATTTTTCAAGGATCATCGAAACGGCTCTGTTTTTAACCGCCGGATTTACCTTTGCAATTTCTGCTGCAAGATATCCTTCCGGAGTTTTTGCTTTTTCGAGAACCGCTTCTGCTTCCGAATCGATAAAATCCCTTGTTTCAGAAAGATTGCGCATCAGGCGCAAAAAAGCTTTTTCAAACCCGGGGTTGATTTCTTTCATCACCGGAATAACCCCATGGCGGATTTTATTTCTCGTATATTCATCCGTAAGATTGGTGCTGTCCGTAACATATTCGATTCCGTGCTCAAGGGCATAGCTTTCGATTTGTTCCCTGGAAAATTCAATCAAAGGACGGATTATCTTTCCTCTTACCGGCGGAATTCCACAGATTCCGGAAAGAGCTGCGCCTCTTGCGGAGTTAAAAACAAAGGTTTCCGCACAGTCGGAAAGGCTGTGTGCTGTGGCGATTTTTGCATCTTCGCCAAGCTCCTTTGCACAGTGCTCAAAAAACTCATATCGGAGTTTTCTTCCGGCTTCTTCGGTGCTCAAACGGTGCTCGGCTGCATATTCCGCAACGTTTGCACTTAAAACACGGATTTCTATGCCGTATTTTTTACAAAGTTCCCGAACAAAAGCCTCATCTCTGTTGCTTTCGCTTCCGCGAAGGTTATGATTCACATGTGCACAAAGCACAGTAAGCTCCATCTCCGTGCTCAAGCTATGGAGCACATGGAGCAAAACCGATGAATCGCATCCCCCGGAAACAGCCGCAACAACTTTTCCGCCTTTTTTGAGCATCCCGAATCTTTCGATTATCTCTTTAACCGCATCCAGTTTTAGCTGTGCGGTGCTCATCTGTCTTCCTCCAGGGTGGTGAACTTCGTAAACTGACCGTCCCAACAAAGGGTTGCCGTTCCGGTTTCACCGTGGCGGTTTTTTGCTACGATAACTTCAACAGTATCTGCCTCCGGCGTTGCAACGCCTTCCTGCTGCTGATAGTAGGATTCACGATAAAGGAACATTACGATATCCGCATCCTGCTCGATAGAACCGGATTCACGAAGGTCGGAAAGCATCGGTTTATGTCCCTGTCTACTTTCGGTTCCACGGGAGAGCTGTGAAAGAACGATTACCGGAACGTTAAGTTCCTTTGCCATAAGCTTAAGGTTTCTGGTCATTTCGGAAACTTCCTGAACACGGTTATCGCTTCTTTTTCCGGAAGACATAAGCTGAAGATAGTCGATGATGACAAGATCAAGATCGCGGACTCTGCGGAGCTTTGCCTTCATTTCGGAAACTGTGATACCTGCGGTATCATCAATAAGGATATTTGTTTTATTAAGCATCTGGGCGGCTTCTGCAAGTCTTGTCCAGTCCGAAGCTTCAAGAGAACCGATTCTGAGCTTCCAGCTTTCTACCATTGCTTCGCAGGAAAGCATACGGGAAGTTATCTGCTCGCTGCTCATTTCGAGAGAGAAAATAGCAACGTTCTTTTTCTGCTTCATCGCAACCTTTGCGGCAATATTAAGCGCAAAGCTCGTTTTACCAAGACCCGGTCTTGCCGCGATAATAACAAGGTCGGATTTGTTAAGTCCGCCAAGTTTTGCATCAACTGCGGAATATCCTGTTTTAAGTCCAAGATACTGTTCCCTGTCCTCGCCGGAAAGTTTATTGATTCTGTCGTATGCTTCGATAAGGGTATCGCTTATGGGGATAAGTCCTCTTGCGTCCCTTCCCTGTCTAAGGTCATAAATCTTCTGCTCGATGGAATCCAGAAGAGTTTTTCCCTCTGCGCCGCTTCCTCTTGCTTCATTAAGAATATCGCTGCTTACAACGATAACGTTTCTGTTAAGCTGTTTATCGAGGATTATATCAACGTATGCGCCAAGGTTTCTTACGGAGGGAACGATCTCCATAAGGTGGGAAAGATATATCTTTGCTTCCTGCTCGCTCTGGAAGATTTCTTCTTCCTTTGCCGCTTCAAGAAGTGTGATAAAATCCACCGGTTCTCCGGCGGTGAACATACGGACCATTTCTCCGAAGAGAGCCTTATGCTGTGGGCGATAGAAGCTATCCGGACGGAGTCTTTCAACAAGTTCGGAAAGACAGCCCGGTTCAACAAGAACCGCACCGAGAACGCTCTGTTCCGCCTCCATGCTGTAAGGCAGATCCATTCCGAGCAAAAGCGGATTATCGTTTTCCAATGTTTTCACCTCTTCATCATAGCCTCCCTTGTCAAAGGGAGGTGGCATCGGAGCACAGCGACGATGACGGAGGGATTCTTTTTATATGAATCCCCTCGCCGCTTCGCGGCCCTCTCCCCTTTAACAAGGGGCGTTTATCTGTTATTCCGCAACGAGAACGAAGATTTTTGCGGTTACGCCGTGGCCGAATTTAACTTCTGCATTAAAAGTGCCGAAGGATTTGATATCTCCCTCAAGGCTTACTTTTTTCTTATCAACTTCAACGCCGTACTGTTTTTTGATTTCTGCGGCAACGTCTGCTGCGGTGATGGAACCGAAGAGTTTTCCGTTGGAACCTGCTGCGCCGGTCATTTTTACGGTTTTTTCTTTAATTACAGCTGCGGAATCCATTGCTGCCTGTTTTTCAAGAGCAAGCTTGCGTTCTTTTGCTGCTTCTCTCTGTTTAAGTTCGGTCATTGCCTGTGCGGTTGCTTCCATAGCAAGTTTTTTCGGAATAAGGAAGTTTCTTGCGTAGCCATCGGAAGCGTTGATAAGCTCGCCCTTTTTTCCGGAACCTTTTACATCTTCAAGAAGAATAACTTTCATATTAAATAAACTCCTTTCGGGATATGTGAAATTCAGGCTTCCCTTTTTATAAGGAAAGCGTTTTTATTGATCCGCATGTCCTGCGGCTTTTTCATAATAATCATCAATTGCGGCAAGAAGTTTTTCCTTTGCCTCCTGGGGGCTGATTTCCGGAATCTGTGCTCCGGCCATGGTCTGATGTCCGCCGCCGCCAAGAGATTCCATAATAACCTGTACGTTCATTCCGCCAAGGCTTCTTGCAGAGAAAGAAACTCCAACCGGCGTTTTATACATTACAACAGAAGCGGAAACTCCTTTTATATTCAAAAGTTCATCCGCCGCCTGGGGTGCAACAATTCCTATATCGTCATAGGATTTTGCAAAAGAAACCGCGCATCCGCGGTAAATTTCCGCTGTGGAAACGATTTTCGAGCGGTGCTGATAGCTCTGGAGGCTTCCGCTGAAAAGTTCCTTAACCTTAACGGTATCCGCGCCCATCTTTTTAAGATATGCCGCAGCTTCAAAAGTTCTAACTCCGGCGCGCATGGAAAAGCTCTTTGTATCGAGCATGATTCCGGCAAGAAGTGCTTCCGCATCGGATTTTTTGATTTTGCATCTGCTGTCAAAATACTGTATAAGCTCCGTAACCATTTCCGAAGCGGAGGAAGCATAGGGTTCATGGTAGAAAATAACCGCATTGTCAATGCTTCCGACCATTCTTCTGTGGTGGTCAATTACAACAATATTTCTGCAGGATGCATATATTTCCGGAGCTTCAAGAAGGCTTCTTATATGTGTATCAACAATGATAAGAAGGGTATTATCGTTAACCTTTTCTTTTGCCTCATCCGGAGAGATAAAAAGCTCAAGAGTTCCGGCTTTTTCGATTTTATCGATAAGGGGTTTTGCAAGACAGGTTTCTCTGTTAACAACAATGTTAACGTCTTTCTCCATGTCTTTTACTGTTTCTGCCATACCGACTGCTGCGCCGATACAGTCCAAATCTCCAAAACGATGTCCCATAACAAGCACGTTGGAGCTGGATTCGATAAGGTCACAAAGAGCAGCACCGATTACACGGGTTTTAACCTTGGTTCGTTTTTCAACGCCCTTTGCATAGCCGCCGTAAAATTCGTATCCGTTTACGTTTTTAACAGCAGCCTGGTCACCGCCGCGGCCAAGAGCCATTTCCAATGCCTGGAGAGAAAAATCGTTGAGTTTATCGAGGGAATAATCTCCTCTTGCAACGCCGATTGAAAGAGTTACGGGAAGTTCTTCGCTGGTAAGGATTTTTCTTGCCTTATCCAAAATGGAAAAACGTTCTTCCTCCATTTTGCGAAGATATTTTTCTTCAACGATTGCAACATATTTTGAACCGGAATTTCGCTTAAGAAAAGCCTTGTTTTCTGCAACAAAATCCTCGAAAAGTTTTTCGACTTCGCCTTTGATCCAGCTTTTTTCGCTCTCTTTACAGTTTGCAAAAAGTTCTTCAAGGTTATCAAGGGTTATGGAAAGAACCGCCGGTCTGCTTTCGTTATAAAGTTTTTCAACCTTTCTTTCGTTGGTTCGGTCGATAAGATAAAGCGCACAGAGCTTTTCGCCGATTTCGGAAGAAGTTGTTGAATATACAGAATAATTTCCGCCACGGCATTTTATTTCGGAACCGCCCAAAGCGGTTGTTTTTTCGATATCGAAATCCTCGAATATATCGTTTACGTTTTTACCGAAGCATTCTTCGCCTTTCATAACGTTTTCGCGGAAAAGGCTGTTCATCCAGATAATCTCTCCGGCTTCGTCCGTAACCGTTACCGGAAGAGGGAATTTTGTAAGGGCATCGCTTTTAACTGCTCCAAGTCTTCCTCCGATATATTCTATAAATCTTCTCGAATCGCGTCTTGCGGAAAGGATACGCCAGATTCCAAACGCAACGGCTATTGCGGTTATCACCAGCTGAACTTTAAAAATCGTTTTATCATAAGCCGCCGCCATAATGGTAAAAAGGCCAATGATTATCATAAATCCGATAAGCGTGATTTCAAGAAGGTCCATTTTCTTTTTCATCAAAAATGCCTCCCTCTTTTTCTAAAATGGGTATACTTTTTGAGTGTAAATACATAGTTATTATAACAAACCAATACAGAACTTGCAATAAGATGTATTAAAATTATAAATAATATTATAGACAGAACATATTTGTTTTATTTTGACCGCCTGCCAAAATAAAAAAAGAGCGGATATTTCCGCCCTTTTTGGTTTTATTTAAGCTTCTGCCATTCCGAAACAGCCATGGCGTCGCATCTTTCGTTTTCCGGATGACCGGCATGGCCTTTTATCCATTGGAATTTAACTTCGTGCAGTGCAGTAAGATTAAGAAGACGTTCCCAAAGATCCGGATTAAGCGCCGGAGCACCGCCGCTTCTTTTCCAGCCTTTTTTTCTCCAGCCTTCTGCCCAACCGAGGGTTATGGCATCGGAAACATATTTTGAATCCGTAACAACCGTAACTTTACAAGGCTCTTTAAGTGCCTCGAGTCCGCTTATTACCGCCATAAGTTCCATTCGGTTATTTGTCGTGTTTCTTTCTCCGCCGGAAAGTTCTTTTTCGTGTTCGCCAAAGCGAAGAATCGTTCCCCAACCTCCGGGACCCGGATTTCCGGAGCAGGCTCCGTCCGTATAAATCATGACCTCTTTCATAGGGGTCACCTCTCTTTCATGTTCTGAAAAATATCATAACGGCATATTAAGAAAAAAGCAAGTTTTTTAAAATTATTTTTAACAAAATGAATTTTTATTGACAATTACATTCAAAATAATTACAATATTATCAACGAATGTGACCGGACTAATTGAATATTTTTTATAATTCCAAGCTGATTTTTTCGGTTTGGAGTATTTTTGTTAGAAAAATTTTGAAAAAAGGGCAAAAAAACGCATTTTTTGTCAAATATTTTTTATTTTTGAACTTAATTCGGAAAATACATAAATCAAATCGACTTTTAGAAAAGGAGGCCAAAATTTGAACCACATTCAAAGAGCAAAACAGCAAAAAGCAAACCTTGATAAGCTTGATAAAATTCTTGCAAGTCTTCCGGAAGCTCAGTATGACCATGACGAAGACGATTCCGCTTCCAAGAAAAAGGCCGGAAGACCTAAAAAAAGCGAATCTTCCAAAAAACCCGCAGTAAAAAAAGCTGCCGCAAAAAAAGAGGCTCCGAAAAAGGAAGCTCCCAAAAAAGAAGCTAAAAAAGAAAATAAAAAACAGACCCAGAATCCAGAAAAGAAAAACTCCGGCTGGGGCTGGAACAAAAAGAAACGCGGAAGACCTTCCTCCGCATCAAAAAATCCGCCTCTTAAGATTATCCCTCTTGGCGGACTTGGAGAAATCGGAAAAAACCTTACGGTTTATGAATACGAAAACGAGATGATCATCGTGGACTGCGGTATGGCGTTCCCGGATGATGAAATGCTCGGAATCGACCTCGTAATCCCGGATTTCACCTATCTTGAAGAAAACAAAGAAAAAATCCGCGGACTTTTTATCACCCACGGACACGAAGACCATATCGGCGCAGTTCCCTATCTTCTTCAGAAACTTAATATCCCGGTTTTTGCAACCCGTTTTTCCATGGCGCTTATCGAAAATAAGCTTACAGAGAAAAACCTTATCGGTTCCGCAAAGCTTAACGTAGTTAAACCCGGAGATATTGTTCCTGCCGGAATTATGAGCGTTGAATTTATCTATGTCAACCATTCCATTCCGGATTCCTGCGCTCTTGCAATCCATACCCCTGCCGGTGTTGTAATTCAGACCGGCGACTATAAGGTTGATTACACTCCGACAAGAGGAGGCGTTATCGACCTTGCAAGATTCGGCGAACTCGGCAGCAAGGGTGTTCTTGCTCTTCTTTCCGATTCCACCAACGCAGAAAGACCCGGAAGCACCCCCAGCGAAAGAGTTGTTGGCGAAAGCTTCGACCTTCTTTTTAAAAACGGCGCAGACAAGCGCATTATTGTTGCAACCTTCTCTTCCAACGTCCACCGCGTACAGATGGTAATAGATTCCGCCGTTAAGTTCGGAAGAAAAGTTGCCGTTTCCGGAAGAAGCATGGAACAGGTTGTAGCAAAAGCTCTTGAACTCGGATATCTTGAAGCTCCGGAAGGCACCGTTGTTTCCATCGATGCCATCAACAAACTTCCGGAAGGCGAAGCATGCATCGTCACTACCGGAAGTCAGGGCGAACCCATGTCTGCTCTTACAAGAATGTCCACCGGCGACCACAGAAAAGTTAACATCACCTGCCGCGACCTTGTTATTATTTCCGCATACCCCATTCCCGGAAACGAAAAATACGTCGGCAAAGTTGTTAATGAACTTATGAAGCTTGGAGCAGAGGTTGTTTATGAAAAATACAGCCAGATCCATGTTTCCGGCCATGCCTGCCAGGACGAGCAGAAACTTATGCTCGCTCTTACAAAGCCCCAGTATTTCATTCCCGTTCACGGCGAATATAAACATCTTAAAAAGCACAGCGACCTTGCTCTCCAAATGGGCATGCCGGAAGAAAACATCGTAATTCCGGAACTCGGAAGAGTTATCGAGGTTTCCGTAAACGGAATTTCCGCAGAATCCACCGTAACCGCCGGTGCTGTTCTTGTTGACGGACTTGGCGTCGGCGATGTCGGAAACGTTGTTCTTCGCGACAGAAAACATCTTGGCGAGGACGGAATCATGGTCGTTTCCGTAACCCTCAGCAACAAGGGCAAAATTCTTGCCGGCCCGGATATTCTTTCCCGCGGTTTTGTATATGTAAAAGATTCGGAAGAACTTATGGTCAAAACAAAGGAAGTTGTTGAAAAAGCGGTTCTTTCCGGAATTTCCGAAAATAAGCGCGACTGGCAGAATCTTAAGACAAAAATCCGCGATGCTGTTGGCAGTTATATCTATACCGCAACCCAGCGTTCACCGATGATTCTTCCCCTTCTTAACGAAATCAGCGAAAAAGATTTTAACACAGAGGAAAATGAATAAATAAAAATACGGCAGGTATAAAAACCTGCCGTTTTTTATAAGCATTTTTCATCTCGATAAAAAAAGGACACCTTCCGGTGTCCTTTTTTATTGCTGATACAATTAAAGTTTGGAATATTCAACAGCGGTCTGTGCTGCAACTTTTGCGTTGTTGAAAACAAGCTCAATGTTGGAAGCAAGAGAATCGCCGCCGGTAAGTTCTGCAACTTTTGCAAGAAGGAAAGGAGTGGTTTCTTTACCTTTAATGCCTTTTTCTTCTGCTTCTGCAATTGCAGTATCGATTGCGTTGGTGATTACATCGAGAGGCATTGCAAATTCTTCGGGAATGGGGTTGGTAACAAGCATACCTGCTTTAAGGCCCATATCATTGGAAGCTTTGAATGCTGCTGCAAGTTCTGCAGGAGTATCAATGCGGTAATCAACGCCGAAGCCGGAGGAACGGGTATAGAATGCAGGAAGTTCTTCAGTACCGAAGCCGATTACCGGAACACCTTTGGTTTCGAGGTATTCAAGGGTAAGACCAAGGTCAAGGATGGATTTTGCGCCTGCGCAAACAACCATCATAGGAGTCTGGCCGAGTTCTTCGAGGTCAGCAGAGATATCCATAGTGGTTTCTGCGCCGCGATGTACACCGCCGATACCGCCGGTTGCAAAAATTTTGATTCCTGCCATATGAGCAATGATCATAGTGGTGGTAACGGTAGTTGCGCCGTCTTCGCCTCTTGCGCAGAGAACAGCAAGGTCACGGCGGGAAGCTTTATGAATATCCTGGCCTTTTTTGCCGAAATATTCGATTTCTTCGGGGGTAAGACCTGCTTTAAGTCTGCCGCCGATGATTGCGATAGTTGCAGGAACTGCACCGTTATCGCGGATGATCTGTTCAACTTTAAGTGCGGTTTCTACGTTCTGGGGATAGGGCATACCGTGGCTGATGATGGTGGATTCAAGTGCAACAACAGGTTTGCCTTCTGCAATAGCCTGTGCAACTTCTGCGTTTACGTCAAGAAATTTGTTAAGGGTCATAAAGTTCTCTCCTTTTTTATTATTGCTGTTTTATTTGATGCTCATGCGCTTTTTAAGAGCTTCTGCGCTCATATCGGGGTTGATTGTTTCTTCGGATTCCATAGCGATGGAACCTGCGGCAAGTCCTGCTGCGGCGGTATCGTTAAGGCTCATTCCTTCAAGATATGCCCAAACAAGAGCAGCCATAAAGGAATCTCCGCAGCCGGTTGTATTTACCATTTTTCCCGGATAAATTCCGTGCCAAAGGCTTTCTTTTGCTGTTGCAGCAAGAACGCCTTCGGAACCCATGGAGATAAATACTCTTCTTACGCCTTTTTCAATAAAAGCGGCTGCAGCTTTTTCTGCATCCTCTTTTGTGTTTATTTTAATTCCGGTAAGGAATTCCGCCTCAAGGCGGTTCGGTTTAAGAGTATGGATCTTCGGAATAATCTTGCGGATTTTTTCTGCTTTAATGGTGGAAACCGGGTCCACAAAAAGCGGAACAGTAAGGTTTTCCGCAAGGAATTCGAGAGATTCTTCCGGGATATTTGCATCCGCAACAACAACCTGGGCATTCTGAAGAAGTCCGATGTTTGCGGAAAGATATTCCGGAGTTATTTTTTTACATACTTCCATATCCGAAACCGCAAGAGCCATTTCTCCTTCGGAATCGGTTATGTAAAGATAGGTGGAAGTGGTTCCTCCGGAAACACGGAGAGCATGGGAAAGATCAATCCCAAGTTCCGAGCAGGAAGCCGCAACCCTTTCTCCGTTAATGTCATCGCCGTATGCGGAAAGCAAACGGACATCAAGTCCCATAAGGCTCATGTTATGGGCAATGTTTCTTCCAACACCGCCAAGGCTGGTTGTAACTCTTCCGGGGTTGGAATCTGAGGATACAAGTTCGCCCAAAGATCTGCCGCAGATATCGACGTTAACGCCACCGACAACAACCGCATAGCTTCCGCTTCTTAAAACATAGCCTTTTCCTGCAATGCAGCCTTTTTTGGTGAGGTTTGAGATATGAACGGCAACGGAGGAACGGGTTATGCCGAGAGTTTCGGCAATTTCCTGCTGCTGTATCATGGGGTTAGCCTCGATAAGCTGCAGTATCTGTCTTTCCCTTTGCGTCACGGAAAACACCTCTTCTAAATTTAGTTTATTTGTATAAACACTTGTTTATATTATATCACCTCCATAAAGTATGTCAATAGAATTCCATGTTGTTTGCGATAAAAAAGCGGCAGAATTTCTTCCGCCGCTTTGCAATTTTATTAAATTATTTCTGTTCCTCTTCGATTGCTTTAAGAAGGATATCTTTTGCATAAGAAATTGCGTTTGCAACGCTGCCTTCTTCAAAAGGAACGCGAAGATTTGCAATTTTAAGAAGTCCAAGATAGCTCTTGCTTCCGCCGGCATTGCAAAGGGCAAGATAATCTTTCCATGCCTGCTCTTTATCCTCTGCATAGCGTTTTTTGAACTCCATTGCGCCCATGGTGGTAAGAGTATAGTTGATGTAATAGAAAGGATAGAGGAAAATATGGAGTTTATGGTACCAATAACCGCCGCGATCCATAAATTCATCATCGGAATATGCTCTCCAGGGCATATATTTTTCCTCGAGCTTATGCCATTCATAGGTACGCTCTTTGGGAGTAAGGTTCGGGTTTTCATAGATGATATGCTGGAATTCATCAACTGCAACACCGAAAGGAACAAAGGTAAGAGCTTCCTGAAGATGTGCAAAGCGATATTTATCTGCCATATCTCCGAACATGTATTCAGCATAGGGATAGCAGAACTGTTCCATGGACATGGAATGGATCTCTGCGATATCGGTGCTCTCATGATAATAATCGGAAATGGACTGGTGGCGCATTGCGCAGTATCCTGCAAAAGCATGTCCAAGTTCATGGGAAAGAACCTGCATATCAAAAATGGTATGGTTAAAGCAGCTGAAAACAAAGGGAGCTTTGTATTTAACAAGGCTGGTCATATAACCGGTGGAAGCTTTTCCGGGTTTGTTTTCAAGATCCATAAGATTATGGTCGATCATGAAATCGATAAATTCTCCGGTTTCGGGGCTGAGTTCATGGTACATTTTTCTTGCCTGCTCAACAAGGAAAGCCGCATCTCCGATAGGTTCTGCGTTTCCGTCCGGGAAGATGAATTTTTCATCGTATGCCATGATTTTATCAATGCCGATGCGTTTTGCCTGTGCTTTATAAAGTTCTTCACAAAGGGGAACAAGGTCGCGTTTTACCTGTTCACGGAAGGAAGCAACCTCTTTCTGGCCATAGTCGCTTCTTCCCTGGTTGATATAGCCAAGGGGAGTAAAAGTTTCATAGCCGAGAGCTTTTCCCATGGCGGTACGGCATTTTACGAGTTTATCAAAAATCTCTTCCATTTTTTCTTCGTTGGAAGCATAGAATTCGGAATATTTTGCAAAGGCTGCTTTTCTGATTTCTCTGTCGGGATTTCCGAAATAGCTCTGGATACCATAAAGGTTAAGGGTTTTTCCGTCAAACTCGATATTTGCGGTTGCCATAAGTTTCTGATATTCGGTGGTGAGCATGGATTCTTCCTGAAGATAAGGGATAAGTTCCGGTTTAAAGGAATCAAGCTCTCTGCGGATTTTTGTAAGATATTCCGGACCGAAATCCGCATCTATTTCTGCAGTAAAAGGACATTCCGCAATAGCTTTGGAAAATTCGGTAAAAGTTGCCTGTGCAACAGGAAGACGCTGATGGAGGAATGCCATTTCGTCCTCATAGAATTTATCGGTGGTAT
>JAFYOZ010000128.1 GCA_017547705.1 Oscillospiraceae bacterium | reverse complement strand
TCATAAAAGCCAGGGCAGCGAATTCGAGGCGGTTATCATTCCCCTTTTTGAGGCAAATTCCCGTCTTTATTACCGAAACTTGCTTTATACCGCCGTTACAAGGGCAAAGCGCCTTTTGGTTATAGTTGGAAGCGCAAAGGCCGTTATGACCATGGTTGATAACAACCGAAAAAGCGGAAGATTTACCAACCTTAGGTTCATGATTAAGGAATAAAGAACTTTACGCAAGCGATACCAAAAAATATTCTTACGATTTGGCGGGCAACAGAACCGGTTTTACTCTTGAAAAACACGGATAAAAGGTTTATATTAAAATAAAATACGACGCATTCGGCGTTGAAAAAGAACCAAGTGAGAATGACGGCAATCCTTTCCGTTACTGCGGTGAATACTATGATACTGAAACCGGAACATATTACCTTCGAGCAAGATATTATGACCCCTCAATAGGAAGATTTACTTCACAAGACAGCGTTCGATACAGCGAAAGGTCTTTGCCTACCGGAAATATTACTGACCCATTAAGTCTTAACTACTATACATATTCCGCAAACAATCCAATTATGTATTGTGACTCAAGCGGCAATGCGTGGGAAACCGTTCTTGATGTCATAAGTCTTGTGGAAAGTACAGCAACATTGTTCGCTGATCCATCAGTACGAAATGCTTTGTTCTTTGCGTGGGATGTCGCAAGTGTCGTCCTTCCGTTTGTTCCAGGTTCCTATCTTGCAAAGGGTGTTAAATGGCTTAGTAAAACGGATGATATTATTGATACTGCAAAAGCTATTGATAATACTGTAGATTTTGCGGATGATATCCATGACACCCAAAAGGCAATTGAAGCTACAAGTGATGTTGTCAGCAAGGGTTGGAAAGTTGGCGATGATATAACAGCTCCAACACGTGCGGGTAATGATCCATCGTGGTCAACTGTAAGGCAAAGATACTGGAAAAATGAAGCGGCAAAAAATTCCGTTGTTTATGAAAATATTGATTTATACAAAGAAGACTCTTTGTCGAAAATGCATAAAGGATTAGCCCCAAAACATTATGGGCCTGATGGAAAAGCATATTCTATGGAGTTACATCATATTATTCCGCGTCATAAAGGCGGAACGCACAATTATAACAACTTAGAAATTTTAACCCCTTGGGAACATGCCGAAAAAGATCAATATAGGCACTTTTATTTTAAATAAATTGTTCGGAGAAAATCGACATGATTGAATATATCAAATATAATAATTATCAAAACAATAAAACTTCCTTTCAACCATTATTATGGCTAAACTATAAAGATTTTAAAAAAGTTAGCCTTTATCTTAAAATTTTAAAAGTTAATTCAATAAATAAACAAGCTATAAAGCTGTATTTAAGTAATGATTTTGTTGGCAAAGTTTTTGTAGATGGAGAATTAATTAAGTTTCCTAAGAAAAATTGGAGGCAATTTTCAATTTTACCGGGGGAAGAGGTTCCTTCTAAAGACGAAACAGTCGTTAACTTTGAAATTGAAAAAGGATTTGTTACAATGCGTAACGCGTATTCAAAATTTGATGATCCAAATTTTTACCGAGTTGAAGGAACCCTTTTTGCTATTGAACAAATAGGAAACAATGAATACTTACTACATGGAGAGGAACCAAACGCAAATGGCTTTTTTGATAGTATAACTTTATATTTTAGAGTTGTTTTGGAAGAATAATCAAAACTATAGTTTATAGCCCCGAACCTATTCGGGGCTTCTTTTTTCTCCTTCTTTCCCCAAGAAACAAACAGGAGCTGTCATCGTTTCGCTGTGATATCTTTCTTTATATCCCTCCGTCTTTTTCACCTTCGGCAAAAAATCCACCTTCCCTTTCAGGGGTGGCAAGAAAAATCCCCCGGTAACTTTTGGGCGCAGTTTATAAATTTAATATTTGGTCTATTGATAATTTTTTCATTTGGCTTTATAATTGTAATATTATATAAAATTACACTGATCGGAGGATAAAAATGCCTGCTGATATTGGAATAGATCTCGGTACTACAAAAATAATCGTATATGAAACCGGCCGCGGAGTTGTTTTTCGCGAACCGAACGTTGTTGCAGTAAACAACGACACCGGCGAGGTTCTTGCCGTTGGCGAAAACGCCTATAAAATGGTTGGAAGAACCCCCGGATATATTTCCGCCATGAGTCCTATGGGCGGCGGAGTTATCTCTGACTATAACCTTACTAACGTACTTATCCACCATGCCCTTAAAAAAGTTTGCGGCGACAGCTATCTTAAACCGAGGGTTGCAATCTGCGTTCCTTCCATCATAACCGATGTTGAACAGAGAGCTGTTGTTGATGCGGCTCTTGCCGCAGGCGCAAGAAAAGTTTTTCTTATCGAAGAACCTGTTGCTGCGGCTATGGGCGCAGGTCTTGATATTTCTAAAGCCGACGGAAGACTTATTGTTGATATCGGCGGCGGAACTTCTGATGTTGCGCTTCTTTCCCTTTCCGGCGTTGTATGCAAACATTCCACAAAGCTTGCGGGACAGCGTTTTGATGAGGAGATAATCCGTTATATTCGTCTTAACCACGGAATCCTTATCGGAACAAAAATGGCAGAAGAGGTTAAAAAGAATATCGGAACCTGCTGGAGCTATGAAGACGACAGAACTTTTGAAGTTAAGGGAAGAAACCTTTTAACCGGTCTTCCGGGAAAATGCACCGTAACATGGCAGGAACTTTCCGGAATTTTTTATGACCTTGCTGACCAGCTTGCTGCTGCAATTCAGAAAGTTTTTGAAAAAACTCCTCCGGAACTTGCCGGCGACGTTAAATCCAACGGAATTCTTCTTACCGGCGGCGGAGCAAAGCTCCATGGTCTTGATAAATTCCTTGAAAAGCGCTTTAACCTTAAATGCGAGGTTGCACAGAATCCGGAAGAATGCGTAGCCATCGGAACCGGAGAATCCTTTAACCTCCAGGGTTACATGCGCGACTGTATTTCTGAAGCGAACAACCGTCTTCACGGATAAAAAATAGAAAAGGACGTGACAACTATGGAACAGAAAATTGGAAAAGCCGGTCTTCTTCGCCGTTTTATGCCCTATTATAAACCCTATCTTCCGACTCTGATACTTGACCTTTTCTGCGCGATTCTTACCACGATTTGTGATATCGTTCTTCCAATGATTGTAAGAACCATCACAAACGCAGCAACGGAAGATATCGGTTCTCTTACTGTTCAGATGATTCTTCAGATTGCCGGAATATATCTTGTTCTTCGCGTAATTGATACCGCGGCGAACTATTTTATGGTAAACATCGGTCATATGATGGGCGCGCATCTTGAAGCGGATATGAGAAAGGACTTTTTCTCCCATCTTCAGGACCTCAGCTTTAATTTTTACAGCAACAACAAAGTTGGCCAGCTTATGAGCCGACTTTCCAAAGACCTTTTTGACGTTACGGAATTTTCTCACCATGCTCCGGAGGAACTTCTTATCGGTGCGGTTAAATTTATTGCATCGTTCATAATTCTTATGAGCGTAAACGTTCCGCTTACTCTTTTCATCTTTGTTATGATTCCGTTCCTCGGATTTTTCATCCTTAAAATCCGCCATGAACTCGAAAGCGCATTTTATTCCGAACGTTCCCAGATTGGCGAAATCAACGCACAGATTGAGGACAGCCTTCTTGGAATCCGCGTTGTTCAGTCCTTTGCAAACGAAGATATCGAACGCGAAAAATTTAAAAAGAACAACGAAGTCTTCCTCGAAATCAAGCGCAAAGCATATAAAGCTCTTGGAAAGCTCCACTGCGTAATCCGTCTTTTTGATGGATGCATGTATATTTCCGTTGTTGTTATGGGCGGAATTTTCCTTATGAACGGAAAAATCACCCCCGGCGACTATGTTGCATATCTTCTTTATACAACCGTTCTTCTCAACACCGTTTCCCGTCTTGCGCAGTTTACTGAAACGTTTATGCAAGGCTTTACCGGAATCGAGCGTTTCTTTGAGATTATGGACGTTAAGCCGGAAATCACCGATTCTCCCGATGCAACACCCATTGATAACGTATCCGGCGAAATCGTTCTTGAAAACGTTGCATTCAGATACGATGATTCCAAGGAAGAGGTTCTTACCGGAATCAATCTTCATGTAAATCCGGGCGATAATATCGCACTTGTTGGCCCTTCCGGCGGCGGAAAAACAACTCTTTCCAACCTTATCCCCCGTTTTTATGACGTTTCCGAAGGAAAAATCCTTCTTGACGGAAGAGATATCAGAGGCATCACCCTTTCGAGCCTGCGAAGCAACATCGGTGTTGTTCAGCAGGATGTTTATCTCTTCTCCGGAAGCATTTATGAAAACATCCTTTACGGAAAGCCCGATGCAAGCCGCGAAGATGTCATCGAAGCGGCAAAGCTCGCCGGTGCTCATGAATTCATCTCCGCTCTTGAGGATGGATATGACACCTATGTTGGTGAACGCGGCGTAAAACTTTCCGGCGGACAGAAACAGAGAATTTCCATCGCGAGGGTATTCCTTAAGAATCCTTCCGTGCTCATTCTTGATGAAGCGACCTCCGCTCTTGATAATGAGAGCGAAAGACTTGTTCAAAAGAGCCTTGAACGTCTTTCTGAAGGCAGAACCGTATTCACCATCGCTCACCGTTTGAGCACCATCAGAAATGCAAAAACCATTTTGGTGCTCAACGACGAGGGCATTGTTGAACAGGGAAATCACGAAGAACTTATGGAGAAAAAAGGAGTCTATTACGGACTTCAGATGATGGCAGAAAGCTAAAAAAACATTAAGTACGGCGGGAGCAATCCCGCCGTTTTTTAGCCCCTTTGTTAAAGGGGGCTGTCTGCGAAGCAGACAAATGATGTGCTCAGCCTCCCTTGTGTAAAGGGAGGTGGCATCGCGTCAGCGATGACGGAGGGATTGTAATATAAATATGAATACTACCCCATTTCTTTTGTAACCAAAAGAAAACGGGTAGCACCTGAAAGAAAAGTTTTCTTACCCCTGCAGTTTGCTCCCGCAAACGCTGTCCCCTAAACAAAGGGGACAAAGCGCACCACCGGAAAAACGGAGATTCCGAATCTCAACCGTCGCCGTTCAGGCCGGCAACGGTTTCCTGTATAGCAGGGTGGCTCGAATATTCCCCTCCGGGAATCCTTGTTTGCCCTCATCCGTCAGCCTTCGGCTGACACCTTCCACCAAGGGAAGGCTTATCGGAACGGTCAAGACCGTTCCCTACGATTAACAAGGCTATATTTTCGGGCGACCATATAGGGTCGCCCCTACTACTATAAGCGGAAATTTATTTTTCTCAGGGGGTTGACAACGTAACATTGTTACGCTATAATGGCATCGTAACAATGTTACGCACTGCGCAGTTTATAGAAAAAACAAGGAACGGAGGCGGTTTAATGCAGTTTGATGACGAAAACCTTATATCGAAAAAACTGCTTCTTGAAAAATACTCCATCTCATACGGAGCGCTCTATCGCTGGAAGCGAAAAGGTCTTATTCCGGAGGACTGGTTCATAAAAAAATCCACCTCCACCGGGCAGGAAACTTTCTTCCCGAAAGACCTTATTTTTGAGAGGGTTGAGCTTATCCTTTCCAACAAAGAGGACATTTTGCTTGATGATCTTGCCCAAAAAATTTCCGGTGAGGAAGAAGATAACGCAAAAATCGTCATCAATACGGTTTTTGGCGAAAAAACCTTTCGCATAAAGGATATTAAGGGCATAAAATTGGTTCTTGAAAACGGAGAAACGAGGGATTTTTCCGGCATAATTAAACTTTAACGGAGGAATTTATTTATGGATATGAGAATTTCCGGTTCCGGCACCGTTTCTGCCGGAGAATATGATGATATCAGAATCAGCGGAAGCGGAAGAACCGAAGGTCTTGTTCGCTGCAACAGTTTTCATGCTTCCGGTTCTTTTTCCGGCGATGAGCTTGAATGTATTGAAGAAATTCACATTTCCGGAAGCGGAAAGCTTGAAGGTAATTTATCCGCAGAAAGCTGCGTTATTTCCGGAGCTTTTACCTGCAGCGGAAATATAACAATAAAAGATAGCGCTGCTATTGCCGGTGCTATAAAATGCGAAAAAAACATAAAATGCGGCGAACTTCGAATTGCCGGCGCAGCAAAAATCAAAGGCGATATTGAGGCGGAAAAAGCCGTTATTACCGGCGGAGTTAAATGCGGCGGACTTATCAACGCAGAGGAACTTATTATTAAGCTTAACAGCCGAGGAGATATTCGCGCAAACAGCATTGGC
>JAFYOZ010000127.1 GCA_017547705.1 Oscillospiraceae bacterium | reverse complement strand
CCTTCACAAATTGAATGGTCCGAAGATTTTATCAATATGCTTGGTAAAAATGTTGTTGAAGAAGTTATCAATAAAGACGGAGTGCCTTTTGCAATTCATAAAAAAAATTATTGGGAAAAGTACGGCGACGAAGTTAAAAAAGCTTATGCAGAAATACTTAAAAAAGAAAAAATCCCAGAAAAAGATATTCAAGATGTTATAAACAATACATCGGTTAGGGAACTTCTACTTTTGATTAAAGATGCGGCAAATTATCTAAAAAACGGTGCATTTGACATAACGATGCAAGATGATATTGTTGCAACAAATCAAGCAATACGCAAAGCGGTTTCTGATAAAGAATATCGCGCCTGGATTGATTCTCTTTTTAAAGGTATTGAGGAAAAAGCTGGAATCAGAAATGACAAAGACCGTTTTACTTCTTCTGGCAACAGACGCAGTTTTGAAGCACTTCATTATGAAAATAACCTTGAAAACGTTATCCGAGCGATGAAAAAACAAGGCGAAAAAGGCGTTGGGGAATTTGGAACCGGAAGAATATTTGGAGCGTCAACGAAAAATTTTTCCTCCATAGAAGACATAAAAGATGCTGCGAACAAGCGACTAAAAAATGTTTCTGCAAAAGAATATGAAAGCATAAAAGAAAACTTTACAAACAGATTTTCGGAAATTGCTCAAAGTATTCCTATCAATAAAAACAGCTTTGAAGCGTTTGACGATGCAGCAAATATGCTTATTGAAGCTGTTTCAAAAAACAAAACAAAAAAGAGCATAGCAGACTATATTCAAAGAGAAAGCAAAGGATGGGCCTATTATTCGGAAAACGTTGTTGATGATCTTGTTGAACTTGTTGCGGATATAAGAAATATGCCGACAACATATTTTGAAGCTAAACCTAACAGGGCTGTTGGCTTTGAAGAGGTGGCAATGGCGATTGTTCCAAACGATACCAATGCAGAAACAATAGAACGCCTTAAAAACAATGGAATCCCATACATTGAATATGAAGCGGGAAATGAAGAATCAAGAAAAAATGTTCTTAATTCTCTTGAGAACGTAAGATTTTCCACCGGAAGCAGCTTTGATGAAATGGCGGGAGAAGCGAAAGCGGAGCACGGAGTTTCGGAAAGTGTTTCGGCGGAGATCAGCGATTCGGCCAAAAGAGTTATTGAACAGATGAGGCCGCGAAAACCGAAAGTTCAGTCAAGTACCAGTCAAGTAAATCCGGAAACTGAATCAACAAACCCGGTTGAAGTTCCCCAGAGCGAAAAGAGCAAGAGAATTGAAAGACGTTACCAGAGGGCTGTTGAAGAGGGCGTCGCATCTGTTTTCGGAATTGACCGCAGCGACATTAAAAACGACATCCGCCCGGTTCTTGATGAAATTGCAAAAGACGTTAAAGACGGCAACAAGATCACCGACGAGCAGATTGAAAGACTTTATAAAACGGCTTTTGATAACGGATATATTACCGAAGAATTTCCGCAATATGACGAAATAAGAAAATATATCCGAAGCGCACCGGTTTTTGTTGACGAAAAAACAAGACATGAATTCGGCGACCATTTTGAGTTCAGAGATTTTGCGAGAAAAAACTTCGGAAGCATTAAATTCACCACCGATCCGAAAGCAAGACATCTTGACGAGTTTTTCGACAATCTTTCTTCGATGGAACCGGACTTTTTTGACGGTTTTGAAACTGATCCGAAAACACAGCTTGAAAGCATTTCGGATTTTATGAACCAGACAAAAAAACAATATTACGGACTTTCGGAGGTTTATTCCGGAACGGAACTTTCGGACTTTGAAAATTGGGCAAAGAAAGAACTTAAAGCTTATATGGACGAATTCGGCAAGGGACTTGACAATGTTCGGAGATATGAGCGGGACAGACAGATCAAGGCAACAAACAAGGCAAGGGAAATTGACAGAACCGCAAGTTTTGAGCAGGCGAAAGCGGCTTTTGAAGACAACAAGGTCTTTGACGCCCGGAAAGTTATGGAAGCGGTCAAAAAAAGCACGGTTTTGAGCGATTCGGAACTTGTTGAAGTTAAAAGACTTCACGAGGGAACGTTGACCGAAGGGGACGTTATTGCGCTTGGCGGAAACGTTGAAGGAATTCTTGAGGTTTACAACGCAGAAAAAGCATACAAAGCGGCAAGAGCACCTTTTGACAGATATAAGGCCGCATATAAAACTGCAATGCAGCATGATGCTATTAAGGCGACGGAGCTTTCGGACGAATGGAACGACAAGAAAATCGGATTCCTTTATTCCAGGGAGACAGCAGAAAGAAACGTCAAAGACATTGCGGGAAAAGGCGGCAAAAAAGTTATTGAAGAATATTTTGAACCGATCCACGAAAACGAAGCAATGAAAACCAGATGGATCAGGGAGATGAACCAGAGGGTTGCCGGACTTGAACTCGGAAAAATGAATCAATGGGAAAGAGCTTATGCCCAGATGATCGGCGAAAACGCAGCTTATATTGCAAGCGGCAGAATTACAAAACATAATCAATTTGAGCACGATCTTCTTAACTCGAAAATCCATAACCTTCTTGCTGAGCACGGAAACAAAATCGACAAGGCAAAATGTGAAAAAGCGGCCGCAGGATTTATGGAAATCTATGAGGATATTCTTGAAGAATGGAACGACGAGAGAATCCGCAGAGGCCAGGAGCCTCTTGGAAAAATTGAAAACTATTTTCCGCATTTTACAGAAACAAAACCGGAAAACACTATTCAGAAAATATTTTCTTTCTTTGGATTCGACATTAATTCTTCAAAACTTCCGACTGACATTGCAGGCAGAACCGCGGACAGAAAACCGAACACAAAATATAACCCGCACGCAATGAGAAGAAAAGGCGACATTACGGATTATGATATCTTCAAAGGTTTTGACGGTTATGTTCGCGCGGTTGGTGACAATATCTTCCATACCGAAGATATTCAGAAGATCCGCGCACTTTCGGACACGATCCGCACCAAATATTCAAGCGCGGAAATTGAAAAACGAATTGAGGATATCAGAAACAGACAGGACCTTTCCGAAGAGGACAAGGAAGCTCTTATTTCGGAAGCTTTTAAATCCGATCCGGGCGCTTACCATCTTTCGAACTTTGTTGTATGGCTTGACGAATACGCAAATATTCTTGCAGGCAAAAAAAGCAGAGGCGACAGAGAAACGGAATATCAGATGGGGCGAGAGATCTATGATATTTCGAAAGCAATTGAGGGGAGAATTGCATCCAACATGATCGGATATAACCTTTCGACGCCGGTTATGAACCTTGTTCCGATGTTCCAGGCAACGGCAGATGTTTCGCCGGTTGACATTGTTTCTTCCTTTATTCAGACGGGCGTTGCGGCGGCAAGAGGAGACAGCTTTATTTCCGACAACAGCGATTTTCTTACGAACAGATTCGGAACGGATTCCGTTTATAAAAAGAACTACAATCTTTTTACTTCCGAAAACATGAAAGACGCGGTTGCAAAGATCCAGGACGGCGGCGCGTTTTTGATGGAATTTGTTGACCGCATTGCGGCGGAAAGCCTTGTTCGTGCAAGATATCAGCAGAACCTTAAAAATGGAATGGATAAGGTTTCGGCCTTTTCCGAGGCGGATCAATGGGCGGCCGGACTTATG
>JAFYOZ010000126.1 GCA_017547705.1 Oscillospiraceae bacterium | reverse complement strand
TGTTCCATATATAAACCCTCTTTCTATGAGAAGATTGCTGATATAAAGTGGAAGCGAAACTTTTCGCCAATCCCCCATTTTATATTATTTTAACATAATTATAATAAAAAACAACAGCGTTTTCCGTAGCCCGGTTACAAAAGATAGCTTTTTATAACAGCTCCCCTGATAGGGGAGCCAAGCCCTCCGTGAAGCTTTTGAAAGAATCCCTCCACCACTTCGTGGTCCCCCTCCCTTTAGGCAAGGGAGCTTAAAGCTGGAATAAAAAAAGCCTCCCCTTTCGGGGAGGCAAATACTGCGAATATTACTGTTCTTTTGCCCAGACAAGAGCTTTTGCAAGCTGGTCTGCACAGGAAGTTCCTCTTCCGGCACAATCGTTTCCGGAAAGGCGTTCGATGATATCGTCTGCGTTCCAGCCTTCAAGGATTTTCGGGATTGCCTGAAGATTTCCGGGGCAGCCGCCAAAGAATACAATGTTATGAACAGTTCCGTCTGCTTCAAGATCAAAGCTGATTTTTTTTGCGCAGGTTCCTTTAGTTTCGTAATCGTAATGCATTTTTATTTCTCCTTTATTTAAGTTTTCTGTAAATATGAATATCAAAGGCAACTTCCGTTTTAAGGCTGTCAAGCTTCGAAAGCTTTTCTGCGCCTTTTGCGGAGGTTTTCCAATAATACGGCGTCATCTGGAAGAGAGAAAAAATATCCTCTTTTGTTCTTATCTCTGTTTCATATCGAACGCGCTTTGTTTCGATATGCTCAAAGCCCTCATAGGGGATATCCTCTTCCTTGTTTTCATAGGGAGTATCATAGATTGCAGCCTTAAGCTGCCAAAGATGTCTTGCTGCCGGCACAACATAGATATAATATCCGCGGCTTTTGAGCACGCGGCTGTATTCGCTGATGCTCAAAGGGCTGAATATGTTAAGCAGTATATCAAAGCTTGCATCTGCAACGGGAATATCGAATACGGAAGCAACCGCAAACTCCACCTCTTTTGTGCGCTTTGCGGCACGCTTAACCGATGGACGGCTTATATCAAAACCGGCGATTTTTGCCTTTGGAATGCGGTTTATAAGCTCTTTTGCAACTCCGGCAGTATAATATCCTTCGCCGCATCCGCAATCGAGCACCGCAGGTTCTTCTGTTTTTGCAAGTTCGAGCACCGTTTCTGTAACCGCAGTTCTTAAAGGTTCATAATATCCCCCATCAAGAAAAGCGGAACGGGAAGCCGCCATCTCTTTGCTGTCTCCGGGAATCTTCGAATTCATCTTGTTCGCCGGAAGAAGATGGGTATATCCCTCCGCAGAGATATCAAAGCTGTGTCCGTGCTCACATTTAAGGGTTCTTCCCTCTTTTATAAAATCTCCTCCGCAAAGCGGGCATCTGAACATGCTCATCATTCACCGAGAAGATAGAGCAAAATTCCCGCATGTGCTGCCATGAGCACCGGAACGGTTATTTTAAATTTTGCGTGTTTGGTCTTATGGCGGAAAACTTCCATTCCTGCAAAAGCTCCGAATGCACCGCCGATGGCGGCAATTCCAAGAAGCGCCTTTTCGGAAATTCTCCACATATCTTTTTTTGCAAAGAACTTATCTGCGCCGTACATCAAAAAAGCAACAATGTTAACGGCTATGTAATATGCGATTATCATTTATAAAACCCCTTCCATCAAAAAGGTACAGTATATTTTATCACTATTGCGCCATAAGGTCAAATTATAGCACAAAAACAACTCCAAATCCACGTTTTTCCATCTCTTCCGCAAATTCTGCGGCCATCTCATCCGGAACTATTGCCTGAGAAGTTCCGCCAAAGCCTCCGCCATGAACTCTTGCGGCGCCGTTTTCTCCAAGAATTTCTCTTGCGGCATCTATGGATTTTTTAAGAAGTTGGTTAGGTTCATTTTCTGAGATTATATTTTTAAGCTTTTCTTCGGAACTTTCTGCGGATTCCCGATAAATCCTAAGAAATTCAGAAAAATCCCCTTTTTCGAGGGCAAAGGCTTCTTCATTGGCTCTTCTTGTTTCTTCATAATAATGAAGAGCACGAAGAACCGCTCTTTCTCCGCATCTTTCGCGAAGAATCGGATATTGGGCAATAAATTCCGCTTCGTCCCCTTCGGATAAAAAGCTATGCCCCATGTTCCATGCCACAAGACCCATATCTTTTACTATCCCGACGTAATCATCCGTAAGATTTGCGTGGTCTGCTCCGCAATGGATTATTGCAACGGAATATCCGCTTTTTGAAAAATCAAAATCGATTTTTCTGTATTTCGGCATTTCTAAATCGGAAAAATCCGCAAAAACCGTTCCGCCGACTGCACAGATAAGCTGATCCATAAGTCCGCAGGGTTTTCCAAAATAATCGTTTTCCGCAATCTGTCCGAACTGGGCGATTCTTATATCCGGAACGCTGTTTTCAAAATACAGTCCGCTTATGATTTTCCCGATAGCAACCTCGAACGCCGCGGAAGAAGAAAGTCCGCTTCCGGAAGGAATATCGGAGGTTATCTTTGCATCAAATCCGCCAAAAACGTTTCCGCTTTCGATAAAGCAGTTCATAATTCCACGAACAAGAGCCGCCGGAGTTTCTGCTTCTTCTGCTCTTGGCTCTGTATCACCGATATCCATTTCAATGGTTCCAAAGCCTTCGGATTCTATATGTATAACATCGCCGCTTGATTTTTCCGCAAAGGCATGAACGCCCTGTTCGATGGAGGCACCAAGAACACATCCACCCTGGTGGTCGGTATGGTTTCCGCCGATTTCCGTTCTTCCGCCGGAGAAAAATTCATACATGGCGCTGCCTCCTTTCATTTTATAAACATATATTATCATATTTATTCCAAAGGGTAAACGGTCTTTTTTTATTATTGATTTTGTGCTATTATATTTTTATAAATTCCCTTTTTGGAGGAAGCCATGTTTGAAATAATCACCACCTGTGGAAAAGCACGCAGAGCAAAACTCGAAACTCCACACGGAACAATCGAAACCCCGGTTTTTATGAATGTCGGAACAGCTGCAGCAATCCGCGGCGGCGCTTCCACCGATGACCTTCGGGAAATCGGAACCCTTGTGGAACTTTCGAACACCTATCATCTTCATTTACAGCCCGGCGAAGACCTTATTGCAAGGCTTGGCGGTCTTCATAAATTCATGAACTGGGATAAACCCGTTCTTACGGATTCCGGCGGTTTTCAGGTTTTTTCTCTTCAAAAAATCCGCCGCATAAAAGAAGAAGGCGCATATTTTACCTCTTATCTTGACGGACGAAAAATTTTTATGGGCCCGGAAGAATCCATGCAGATTCAGGCAAAGCTCGGAAGCGATATTGCCATGGCTTTTGATGAATGTATCGAAAACCCTGCCCCCCGTGATTATGTTGAAAAATCCGTTGCAAGAACGACCCGTTGGCTTCATCGCTGTATTGCCGAACACAAAAAGCTTTCGGAAGATCCGGAAACGATCAATCCCGGCCAGCTTCTTTTTGGAATCAACCAGGGCGGAACTTATGACGATATCCGCATCAAACATATGCAGGAAATTGCAGAAATCGATGGTCTCGACGGTTACGCCATCGGCGGACTTTCCGTTGGCGAAAGTGCGGAGGAAATGTACCGTATAATCGATGCGGTCGAACCTTTTATGCCAAAGGATAAACCCAGATATCTTATGGGAGTTGGCACACCCATGAACATTCTTGAAGCTGTTCATCGCGGAGTCGATTTTTTTGACTGCGTTCTTCCCTTGCGCAATGCCCAGCACGGAAACGTTTTTACATGGAACGGAAAAGTCAGAATCCTTGCGCAAAAATTTAAATATGACGGAACGCCCATTGACGAAAACTGTCATTGTCCCGCATGCCGCAGTTACAGCAAAGGCTATATCCGCCACCTTTTAAAAGCGGATGAGCGTCTTGGAATGCGCCTTTGTGTTCTTCATAATCTTTGGTTCTATAACGAGATGATGGCAAAAATCCGCGAGGAAATTGAAAACGGAACTTTTGAAGAATTTTATCAGAAATACCGCGAAATTCTTGATAAACAGGTATAAAAAATCCCCCTTGCATAAAGGGGGATTTTTTTCGGGCGGATAATATTTACCCCCTACGGTTGTTTTTACCTCCTCGGAGGAGGGATTTTTTATAAAACACCTCATCCGCCTCATTTCATTCGGCACCTTCTCCTCAAGGAGAAGGCTTACCCTCCGGGAAGGCGTTAAAAGAATCCCTCCACCACTTCGTGGTCCCCCTCCCTTTAGGCAAGGGAGGCTATCCCTCCGGGAATCCTTTATTCGGGCGACCACATAGGGTCGCCCCTACAAGCAAACCTTCTCCTCAAGGGGAAGGCAATAAAAAAACCGCCGTTCGTTTTTATGCGAAAGGCGGTTTTATTTTTAATTAAAAACAAGCTTTGATAAAAATGCGGGTTTTCCGTCGGAAGAACGGATTCCGGCGGCGATGACAGTATTTTCCTCATCAAGAAGCTTAAGCTCAACGCTTTCTCCAAGACGGAGCTCACCGGTGAATCCAAGTTCAAAACGACAAAGATTCCCGATTTTTGCTCTTTTTTCATCGGAAAGAGCATCGGTTATAAGGTCGCCATAGCGGAAATTGTTAACATGTCCAAGAGCATCGATCCAGCTTGGCATAACGTTTTGGGTCATGACGGAAGGAAGTTCCTCCGGTTTGATGCGAACTCTCGGGTTTGCATCAAAAAGCTCTTTTCCTTCGCCGAGTTCCTCAACAAGTTCAAGAACTTTTTCGTTGGTACAAAGTCTGCGGCTTTCCATATCAAAAATCGAAGAGAAAGTTGCGGCTTCTGCCGCAAGGGTTCCGTCCTCATGGCGGATTTCAAAATCCCTGCGGTAATAAAGGCCCTTTTTGTTGGTATGCCATGTTCTTATGGAAAGAAGTTCGCCGGAACGGATTGGGTCAACAATATTTACGCAAAGGGAAAGAAGAATCCAGGAAACGCCGTATTCTTTCATAAGCCTTGGTACATCGAGTCCGATATTTTTAAGATGCTCTTCGGAGGAAGTTACAATAACCCTTTGAAGAGCGGAAAGAGTAAGTGCATGGTTTTCGTTCTGTGCTCCGGTATCTACCCGGAAATTATAGTTTTTTTCCAGTTCCATATTATGCCTTTTTCCATTTTACGCCCTGGGGGGTATCTTCGAGAACGATTCCCATGGCTTTAAGTTCATCGCGGATTCTGTCTGCTTCTGCCCAGTTGCGTTCTTTTCTTGCAGCCTGTCTTGCGGCGATAAGCTGTTCAACCTCTTCTTCAAGGCTCTCTTTTTTGCGGTTATAAAGAATACCGAGAACGTTGGTAAGAGAATCGAAAAGCTCTGCTGCTTTTTCAAGAGCCTCTTTTGCATGAGGAGCAGTGATAAAGGTGTTGATTTCGCGAACGAGATCGAAGATTACTGCAACAGCATCTGCGGTATTGAGGTCATCGTCCATTGCGGTGATGAATGCCTGTTTTTTCTCGCCGAGCATTGCGATGAATTCTTCTTCGCCTCCCTGGAATTCTGCCGGTGCGTTTTCGATTGCAAAATCGAGGTTGTCGCGGCAGGTGTACATTCTTTCAAGAGAAGCTTTTGCGGATTCGATTACGGTGAGGGTATAGTTAAGGGGCATACGGTAATGTGCCTGAATCATCATGTATTTGATGGGTTCATAGCCGTATTTTTCCGCAACGTCGCGAACGGTAAAGAAGTTTCCGAGGGATTTGGACATTTTTACGTTATCAACGTTGATATAACCGTTATGCATCCAGTATCTTGCATATTCATGGCCGGTGCAGCATTCGCCCTGTGCGATTTCGTTTTCGTGGTGGGGGAAGATAAGGTCCTGTCCGCCGCAGTGGATATCGATGGTTTCGCCAAGATGGTTTTTGATCATAGCGGTACATTCGATATGCCAACCGGGTCTGCCTTCACCCCAAGGGGAAGACCAGCTGGGTTCACCGGGTTTTGCGGCTTTCCAAAGGCAGAAATCGAGGGGATCTTCCTTTTCGGTATCTGCTTCGATTCTTGCGCCGGATTCAAGGTCGGAAACGTCCTGATGAGAAAGTTTTCCGTATTCATCAAATTTACGGACGCGGAAATAAACGCTGCCATCGGAAAGGGGATAGGCGTAGCCTTTTTCAACAAGGGATTCGACTATCTCGATGATTTTATCCATGTTTTCGGTTGCCTTCGGATGAACGGAAGCAGCTTTTACGCCAAGGCCTTCGGCATCTTTTTTATATTCTGCGATATATTTTTCTGCAACCTCTGCGGAAGAGATTCCTTCTTCATTTGCGCGTTTGATGATTTTATCGTCAACGTCGGTAAAGTTCTGAACAAAGGTTACCTTGTTGCCGAGGAATTCAAGATAGCGGCGGAGTACATCAAAAACGCAGATAGGTCTTGCGTTTCCGATATGGATGAAGTTATAGACGGTGGGTCCGCAGGCATAAATTTTAAATTCGCCGGGAACAAGAGGAATAAGTTCCTCTTTCTGTCTTGTCATTGTGTTAAAAACTTTCATTTCGGGTTCTCCTTTTATTTTTGTAGGGGCGACCCTATGTGGTCGACCGGATATTATAAATTTTTATTTTCATAAACCCATTTTAAAGGGTTGGTTATGATATAATTGCGAATTTCTTCCAAATCATGTTGATTTCTTATTATGTGCTCGTAATATCCACGTTGCCAAAGATGTTTATCAAAAGATTTGTAAATTCCGTTTTTTACTCCTTTGATATATTCGTTTGTTGTCTGTGTTTTAAACCAGCTGACGATTTGCTGTAGGGGCGACCCTATGTGGTCGCCCGTTTTTATAACAACAAAATGAACGTGGTCTGGCATGATAACAAAACAATCTATTTTTGTTCCGGGATATTTGTTTTCGATTTCAAATAACCATTTCTCAATCATTTTATGAGGTTCGTTCGGGCGACCACATAGGGTCGCCCCTACAATGTTTCCTGTTATCTCTCCGAAAATATGAGAACGATCATTTGTGCATACAGTTACAAAATATCCACCGTTTTTGGAATAATCATATCCGTTAAGACGGATATTTTTTCGTTCGATAAATTTATTACTCATGGCTTTTCATCTCTTGAATCTCCGCTTTAAGGCGGTCGATTTCGAGATAGAGTTTACAGATTTCCTGGGAAACGGGGTCGGGAATATGAACCTGGTCGAGTTTTTCTGCCGGAGCAACTTTTTTGCCGTATTGGCGAACAACTCTTGCCGGAACGCCGACTGCGGTTGAATATTCCGGAATCGCGTTGAGAACAACGGCGTTTGCGGCGATTTTTGCTCCCTCGCCAACAGTAAAAGGTCCAAGAACCTTTGCGCCTGCTCCAACGATTACGTTGTTCATAAGGGTCGGATGGCGCTTTCCGGTTTCTTTGCCGGTACCGCCGAGGGTTACACCCTGATAAATGGTGCAGTTATCGCCAACTTCGGCGGTTTCGCCGATTACAACTCCGCTTCCGTGGTCGATAAGGATTCCTCTTCCGAGCTTTGCCGCCGGATGAATTTCTACCCCGGTAAAAAATCGCACTGCCTGGGATAATGCACGGGCAGTAAACTTAAAACCGTGATGCCAAAGCCAGTATGCAGGTCTGTGCCACATTATTGCATGCAGACCGGAATACAGCAGAAAAACTTTAAATGCGGAAGGCGCAGCAGGGTCTCTGTCCCTTACCGCATAAATATCTTTTTTAAGGCCGGAAAACATAAAGATTACCTCCTTCTGTTCGCCGCAAAGGCAAAAAAAGCCTCCGCCACAGTTTTCTGTGACGGAGGCGGTATAAACAAAAACTATCGCGGTTCCACTCCGGTTTATCGCTTGTTCGGACTGAATATAAAATCCGATTGCCCAATAACGGTGGCGTTCCGCAAAACGATACTGGCCATGCTCAAAAGGAACAAGGCTTTCCCGCTTCGTGCTCATCGGGTGCATTTCGCCGTGCTCAAGCAAGTGAACTCTCAGCAAATGTTCACATCTCTGGTGCTCGATGATTTTCGGTTACTTCTCCCGGTCATCGCATTTATAATATTATAATATTGAATTTAATATATCATAATAAAAGGCAGATTGCAAGATGTTTTTTAACGCCGATTATCTGTCGTGTCCAAGACGTCTGTAATGACGGTGGCGGCGGAGTTTTTTATATTTTCTGATATTATATGCACGAATTATCAGAATGATAATTATTAAAGCGGCGATTATTCCAAAAGGAATGAGGATGAATATCCACCAGCGGAATGTGCTCTCTTCATTTGTTTCAAATTCCGCATCGGTGGAAATAACCTGGGATTCTTTTACGATATGATATTCCGGAGAAAGGGTAAAGCTTTCCGTAAGCATGTTTTCGCTGGATTTATTAAAAGAAATCTCGAGAGCGACCTTGCTTACATCAGCAAGCTGGCAATATTCCGGGATATTTGCCTTAACGGAAACGTCGGAAACAGAAATATCATCCGAAAGAAGAATATTTATGGATGCCATGGGATATACTGTCATTTTTCCGTAAACTTCCTCTCCGTCATATACGGTAAGTTCGGATTTTTTTACGGATACGGGGATTTCTGCGGATTTAAAATTTTCGAAGCAATAATCAAGAAGCTTTATGGAGTCCTTATACTTTGCGTTTTTGTGTTTGCTTTTCATAACAACACAGATGAGTTCTATTTCTCCGTTTGTTGCAGTGGTAACGGCGGTATGCATAGCCTCTTCCGTCCAACCGAGTTTTCCGCCGGTGGCATAGTCATAGCCGAAGGATTTGTTATACTGGCTTCCGACTATCATTGCATGGTGGGTTCCAAAAGTGCGCTGGGAGTTTTTGTTGGTTTCCGGAATGGTCCATTCCCATGCGGAAAAATAGGTCATAAAACCGGGAACGGAAAGGGCGTATTTTGTGATGATTGCCATATCCCTTGCGGTTGTATAGTGGTTCATTTCCGGCATACCGGTGGTATTGGAAAAATGAGAACCGGTACAGCCAAGTTCCGCAAGTTTTTCGTTCATAAGGCGAACAAAGGCAAGCTGGCTGCCTGCGGCAGCATCCGCAAGAGCCATTGCACAGTCGTTTGCGGATTCGACCATTGCGCCATAGAGAAGGTCTTCGACGGTGCAGGTTTCACCCTCGGAAAAAGCAAGATGAGTGCTTGCATAGTCATAGCTTGCTGCTTCTTTGGAAAAAGTGTATTCGGCTTTTGGATCAAGGCGTTCAAGAGCCATTGCGCAGGTAAGGATTTTTGTGATAGAAGCAGGTTCCATTTTTTTATCTTCATCGCCGCCGATAAGAATCTGTCCGGTTTTTGCGTCCATTACGCACCAGGTTTCGGAAATAATTTCGTCCTTCGGAACAGCGGCAAAAACAGAAATATTAAGAGAAAAAGCCATAACGGCGGAAAGAGCAAATGCGATTATTTTTTTGAACATAGTGTTTTCCTTTTTCAATATATTAAAACTATGCTATATAATAACATATAAAAGCTCTCCATGCAAAACACTTTTGAGAATATTAAAGAATATTTAATAAAATTCCGGAAAAAATAGGGTAAAAAAATAAAAGGAGATGTTTTTATGAACGCAATTACATGGATTGACAGAATTGCTCTTGCGCTTATTATCGTTGGCGGAATAAACTGGGGACTTATCGGGCTTTTTGGATTTGATCTTGTTGCATGGATTTTCGGCGGAGCAGATGTATTTTTGAGCAGAGCCGTTTATACTCTTGTCGGAGCCGGCGCTGTCTGGAGCACAACTCTTCTTTTCCGCCCCAGAGAAGAGAGAATCTGAACACCCATAAGTCTCCCCTTGGGGGAAGGTGTCAGCTGTAGGCTGACGGATGAGGAAAAAACGGCCCCCTTGCCTAAAGGGGGCTGGCATTTTTCGAAGAAAAATGACTGGGGGATTCTTTTAAAGGCTTCCTGTAGGGGCAGCCTCCCTTGCCTAAAGGGAGGGGGACCGCGAAGCGGTGGAGGGATTCTTTTAAAGGCTTCCCGTAGGGTTAGCCTCCCCTTTCTAAACTGAGTCTTTAAAATTATCCAAATTTTTCAATTTATCGTCGGAATAAAAATTTTTCCTCCGGCAAAAATATGACCAAAGGATTTTTAAAAAAAAGGTGGTCATATCAATGAAAAACAATAAAAACAGCGGCCTTGGTTCTTTCCTTTCCGGAAAAGGATTTTATGGCGCAATGGCTGTTTGCCTTCTTG
>JAFYOZ010000007.1 GCA_017547705.1 Oscillospiraceae bacterium | reverse complement strand
TGGTGAGCCATCGGGGATTCGAACCCCGGGCACCTTGATTAAAAGTCAAGTGCTCTGCCGGCTGAGCTAATGGCTCATGTGATTTTCAACAGCTTGATTATTATAGCGCATTATTTCATAAATGTCAATAGGTTTTTCAAACTTTTTTACGAATTTTTTCAAAAATTTTCAAAATCTTTTCGACATCCAAATTATACCCCATTTTTCGCAATTTACCAATACTTTTTTCATAAATAAGGGTCTTATTTTAAGATTTCGTTGCATTTTTTGGCGTTTTGCAAGTATGGAAGCCTATCGCAAAACGCCAAAAGCTCTGTTTATAGCCAAAAAAACTTTATCCTGTTAGTTCCTTCCGAAGAATTTCAAGAATCTTTTTCTCTCTTCTCGAAACCTGAACCTGGGTCATTCCCAGTTCTTTTGCTGTTTCTGTCTGTGTCCGGTTCTGATAATACCTCAATTTTATAATTCTTCTGTCCCTTTCATCAAGATCCGAAACCGCTTTTATTACAGAAAGCCTCTCCGTAATCTGTTCCTCCGGAGATTCAACGGGAACATCCGTCTGTCCTCCTCCTTCATCTTCTCCTGCAGTAAGGGATATAACCGGTGCCGCGGCACAGATTGCCTCCGTAATCTCTTCTTCGGTAACAGAGAGAATCTCCGCAAGTTCAGAAACAGTCGGTTCTCTTCCCTCCCTTAATGTAAAAAGCTCTCTTTCCCTTGTGGTTTTAAGAGAAAGTTCCTTAAGGGTTCTGCTGACTTTAACTGTTCCCCCATCCCGAAAAAGCCTTTTCATCTCTCCGAGAATAACAGGCACAGCATAGGTTGAAAAACGTACTCCTCTTTCTCTGTCAAAAGCATCAAACGCTTTAACAAGGCCCATACATCCTGCCTGAAAAAGGTCCTCATATTCAATCCCTCTTCCGCTGAATCTATGAGCACAGGAATGAACAAGACCCATATTTTCCGTTATAAGTAAATCTCTGTCTGCCCGGCTGTCGTTAATTTCCGCAAGCGGCATAGTCTTATCCTTTCGACACGATAGATTTTTCAAGAGTGACGCTGGTTCCTTTTCCGGGTTTGGAACGAACTTTAAGCTTATCCATAAAAGAATCCATTATGGAAAATCCAAGTCCTGCTCTTTCTCCGGTTTCACAGGTTGTATAAAGCGGCTCCATGGCTTTTTTTATATCGCCGATTCCGCAGCCTTTATCTTTAATGACTATAGAAACCTTTGCTCCCTCGAATATTTTTACGTGTATGTAGATAATCCCGATGCCGTCCCGATATCCGTGAACTATACAGTTTGTTACCGCTTCAGAAACCGCCGTTTTTATATCGGAAATTTCCTCCATGTTCGGGTCAAGAACCGCAATAAAAGAAGCAACAGCGCTGCGCGCAAAACCTTCGTTACAGCTTCTGCTGTCAAAGCTAAGCTTCATCTCATTTATGGGTTTCATGCTTTTATATTCCCCTTTCTTTCCGCAACAAGTTTTTCTATTCCTGCCATTCTCATAACTTTTCCGATTGCCTTCGGCGCATTTTGAATGGTTATAGCTCCTCCAAGGTCACTCATCAGTTTATATCTTCCCATAACAAGGCCGATTCCGGAGGAATCCATAAAAGTAACAGCACCAAAATCCAAAATAAGAAGCTGCGGATAGCTCATTTCCACCGCAGCGTCTATTTTTTTCCGAAGTTCCCCGGCGCTGTGATGGTCAATTTCTCCGGAAAGATATGCAGTAACATAACTTTCATCAATATCTATTTCAACCGGCATTAAAACACCTCCAAGTAATAAAAAAACGGACTTGCCTCTATTAATATAAAGGCAAGCCCGCGATTATTTTGTCATATTGCGCGAAAACAATAAAAAAGTGCAGGCTTTCGCCTGCACAGATTTATTCGCTGTATTCCGCCGCAATTTTCATAAGTTTTCGGCACATTTCTTTTGTTTTTTCAAAGCCCTCGGATTTTTCTCCGGTTCTCTCGTTCATATAAAGTTTTCTGTTAACCTCAACCATAACGCTGATCACTCTTTTGTCTTTTCCGTAATGCTTTATAGGAGTGATTGCTCCACAATATGGGGTATTAACCCTTGCGTGATATCCTTCATCCTCACAGGCTTTTACCATCGCATCGCAAAGACCTTTTGGGGTATGGAAAAAATCCGTACCGATACAAAAATCGGGTCTGTCAAAAAGGCAATCCAGCTTTATGGGCCATTTTGAATTAAAACTGTGTCCATCAAGAATCGTGCATCTTCCGCATTTTTCAAGTGCAGAATCAACTGCAGCGGTAAGCTTTTCGTGGTGCGGATCATAAAAATCCCGAAGGATTCTGTTCCTCAGGTTTTCGTCATACTCCCTTATCTTCTTACCGAACATGCCTTTGGTGTACATAAGGCCCTGACCGATTTTTGCGTTATATTCATCCTTATCATCGCGAAATCTTTCAACGTCACAAAGAAGCCTGCTGACAGGATTTATGATACGGACTTTTGCAACTTCCTCATCACAAAAAAGTTCCGCTGTATGAGCATCAGTCATAAAAAGCTGCTGACGAAAAATCTCTTTTTCGTCAATGCAAAAGCTATCCTTATATTCCTCCGGAATAACAAAAGAATTATGCGGAATATGAACCAAAAAATGTTCAAAAGCCATAATTCACCTCATCAGAACCAATATCCGGAAATTTCCTTCGGAACCCAGGGGCACCAGAAATCAACCGCCGGAGCATTGATATTGCGGAAGAAAATAATATAAAAAGCGCACCAAAGGAACATGAGCACAATAACGCCTCTTGCGATATAATCTCCCTTTGTTGCAGGGTGCTCGCTGTACCAGGTTCTTCCCTTACATTTTCCGTAGGAACGAAGGTCCATGGAGTTCGAGATATTCTCAACTTTAGCAAAGCTGCTCATAAGAAGCGGCACGAGCATCATAACATACTGTTTAAGTTTGTTCGGAAGAGACGCTTTTTCAAGCTCAACTCCGCGCATCTGCATAGAATTTTTAATATCGGTAAAATCCCTTGCAATATCCGGAATAGTTCTGAACGCAAGAGAAACAATGGTGCAGACTTTATAGGGCATCTTAAGAGAGTTAAGTCCCGCAGCAAGTTCGGAAGGGGTTATGGAAAGGATAAAAAGAATCGCAGAAGAAAGAGATGTTACCCTTTTAAAGAACATCGCCCACGCATACCAAAGAAGCTCCCAGCTCATATAAAGCTTTCCGCCCTCTGTCTGCCAAAAAATCGTTTCCATACCGGTTTTTGTAAGTCCGGATTCCGGAGAAATAAGAAAAACCATAAGGCTTCCGATAATTCCGTTCATAACAAAAAGGAATCCGAACATAAAAGCAACCGGTTTCCAGTTTGGCTTCATGCTGGCAACGCCAAGCATACAAAGCGCAAAAATCGCAAGCATAACACGAAAATCGAAGGTTGCAATAATCGCAACAGTAATTGCAATAAATCCAAGAACTTTTGTTGTTCCGTTAAGTTTATGAATGGGAGTTGAACCGGGAATATAGTTTATAAGAAAACGGTTATTCACCTGATTTCACCATCCTTTCATAGCGGATAAAATGCTCGATGAATTTTTCCGGAGAAATATCCATCTTTTTAGCAAGTCGATAGAGGCTTGTCTGCTTAAGGTTTGCTTTATCGATGATTTCATCGTTGGAAAGTACGGAATATACGGATTCATCCGCAATAATCTCTCCATCCGCAAAAACAATGGCTCTGTCGGTGTTTTCGATTGCAAGATGCATATCGTGGGTAATAAAAATAATGGTCTTTCCGTATTCGGAGTTAAGTCTGTTGATAAATTTAATAATATCGGTATAGTGGCGATAATCCTGTCCTGCTGTGGGTTCATCAAGAATAATCGTATCCGGGCCAAGAGCCATGATGCTTGCAACAGTAACGCGTTTTTTCTGTCCATAGCTTATGGAATCGACCGGCCATTTTCTCATAGAATAAAGTCCGCAGGCTTTAAGCGCATTAGAAGAACGCTCCGTAATCTCTTCTTCAGAGATATTGCGAAGACGAAGAGCAAGCTCAACCTCGTCCTTGATAATATCTTTAACGATCATCTGGTTGGGCATCTGCATAACATATCCAACCTGCTCGCCAATTTCTTTAACAGTAAACTTTTTATAATCTTTTCCGCCTATGTAGATATGTCCTTTTCCCGGACGATGAATACCGGTTATAAGTTTTGCCATAGTGGATTTTCCTGCGCCGTTTTTTCCGACTACAGCAACTCTTTCGCCTTTTTTGATGGCGATATCAACGTCTTTTACAACGTTTTTTCCGTGCTCATATCCAAAGGAAACATTCTCAAGACGTATAACCTCTTCGCCCGGTTCCTTTTTGATTTCCGGAGTTTCCTCATGGAAAAACGCCATAAGTTTTTCTTTATCATCATCAGAAAGCTCAAGATTTTCAATATCACAGATAGTCTTATTTTTAGAAATATCGCATCCTGCGTATTTCATTGCTGTAATATAAAGCGGTTCGCGAACTCCGCTCTGTTTAAGAAGATCGGAGTTGAGAAGTTCGATGGGAGTTGTATCCGCAATAATTTTTCCTTCGCCCATAAGAATAATTCTGTCAACAGGGCGATAAAGAACATCCTCAAGGCGGTGCTCAATTATAATAACGGTTTTTGTCTTATCTTTAGAAACCTGGTCGATAAGTTCAATGGTAGCAAGTCCCATTTTAGGGTCAAGAGCAGCTAAAGGTTCATCAAACATAAGAATATTAACTTTATCGCTGATAACACCTGCAAGAGCAACCTTCTGTTTCTGTCCACCGGAAAGGTCAAAAGGAAGCGCATCAATAAAATCCTGCATGCCAACTGTTCCGGCAAGTTTTTCAACCTCCGGAATCATCTCTTTCCTCGGAACCATTTCGTTTTCCATAGAAAACGCAATATCTTCGCCAACAGAAAGTCCAACAAACTGTGCGTCGCTGTCCTGAAGAACCGTTCCGACCTCTTTGGAAAGCTCAAAAATGGAAAGATTTTTTGTTTCTCTTCCGTTAACTTTACAGCTTCCGGTGATTGTTCCCTCATTGGAAAAAGGAATAAGGCCGTTGATGCAGCTCATAAGAGTGGATTTTCCACAGCCGGAAGGTCCAAGAATAAGAACCTTCTCTCCCTCATAAATGGTAAGGTTTATATCATGCAGCGTTGCCTTGCTCTGGATTTTATATTTAAAGCTAAAATCTTTAAATTCGATAATCGGCTTTCTTTCCAAAAATAACAACTCCTTTTCATAAAAGAGTAGGCATAAAACAGCCTAAAAAATTTCTTTTCCAGGCTCTTTTATGCCTGCCCGTAAAATCAAAATCCGTCCCTCCGCAAAAAAATGCGGAGGGACGAAATTCAATCGAAAAATTATTCTTCAGTAAGTTCTTCGGGTTCCTCAACAAGGTTAGTTCTGGAAGCATAACGTTTGGAAAGGATGAAGAGAATAGGAAGACCTACAATTACGAGAACAGCAGTGTTGGAGATACCGCCAGCAAAGCTCTGGAGGAAGGTGATCTCAAGGTCTGCAGAATAGAAGAGAGAGGTCATGATAGGGGTTACAACGCCGAATGCAAGTGCGTTACCAACGATGCAGCAGATAACATAGATTACAGCATGTTTGATTTTGAAGATGCCGTTTTTGATGTCTGCGCCATACATAGGAAGAAGACCTACGAAAAGACCAAGAACGCCGTTACCTACGGACCAGTCGAACCAGAATCCCCAACCACCGATAAGGTCAGCAAGGCAGTTACCAACAAGAAGAGATACCATTGCAGGAAGCGGTCCAAAAAGAGCGCCAACAACAACAGGAACGATCATTGCGCTGGTAAGGTTGGTGTTAGTGAATACCGGAATAGAGCCCCATACCATAAGTACGCCATAAAGAGCAGCGCCAATTGCAACTGCAACGATGGTTTTGGTGTTCCATTCGCCAAGGAATTTTTTAAGCATAATTTTACCCTCCTATAAGGAATTTTAAACTTTATATCGTTATGCCAAAGGCATAAAACGAACAAATTAATCCGAAATTTTTCTGAAAACAATTTTCCAGTGTGTTCCGGTTCCGATATTGTATGCCTTTGCAAAAGAACCCTGGTTAATTGCAACAGCCATACGATAAAGGGAGTTTACATAGATGATAGGTTCACCTATGCGGACATCAGCAAAAGAATGTCCATACACAATCCAGTTTTGATAAACAAGCATTGCGTTATTATAAATTGTAACTTCGATTCTGTCGCCGAATTTTGCGCCGATTTTCTTAAAGTCCTCTCTCGGAACATTTGTCCAAAGGCTTCCGAATCTGACGTCAAGAATATCAATACAGCCGGAAACAGTTTTTTCATTAACCACAACTTCTCCACAGGGAAGCTCAAGAATTTTATCAATAGGAAGTTCTTTTCCTATTTCTTCAAAGCTGATTTTTCCTGCGGCAAGTTTTGCGCCGGTGTTTGCATAAACATCTCTGCCGTGGAAAGTATAGCTGTATTCTGTATTTTCTCTGCGGTGGCGGCTTTCGTCTATCTCTCTGATAGCAACGATTCCGATATATTTGTTAATGTGTGTAAGAGTTCCGTTATCGGGAGTTACAATATATTGGCCAGTCTTTGTCTTGGCAACAACGCTTTTTCTTGAAGAACCAACACCAGGGTCAACAACGGAAACAAAAACCGTTCCCTTTGGCCAATATTCAACGGACTGATAGAGACGATAACTTGCCTCCCAGATATTATAAGGAGTTATATCGTGGGTAAGATTAAAGATTTTAAGGTCTTTATCCACATCCAGCGATACACCATACATTGCCGCAACAGCACCGTCAACAAGACCAAAGTCGCTCTGAAAAACAAGTGCATCGGACATCTTATTTCCTCCTTATCTCAACTTTCCAATCAGGACCAAAGCCAAGTTTATATTCCTCAAGCATGCTCCCTTCAGAAAGAGCAGCAGAAACATGGAGAAGTTCGTTGGTATAAAGAAGGGGTTCGCCTTTTTTAACATCGCCAAAAGCCTTGCAATAGGGCATTGCTTTTTCGAGCACGGTTTTCCCGTCGTGCTCAACTTTGAGCACCAGTTCATCACCGTATTCAAAACCTGCGTGCTCAAAATCTTCAGCAAGGATATTGGACCACATATTACCAAAGTTAGGGTCAACAATTTCAAAATATCCGGAAACCATTCCCTCTTCGGAATGTGCCTTCGGCATAGGAATCATAACAATTTCGTCTTCGGAATAAACAGGACCAAGTTCTTCAAAAGAAATCTGTCCAGCCGCAAGTCTTGCTGCATTATATCCAAAGAGATCTCTTCCGTCAAAAACAGCACTGCCTTCGCTGGTAGGTCTTCTGTTAGAATAATCTATCATGCGGATTTCTTCAATTCCGTGGAATTTTACTATATGAGTAAGGCTTCCGTTATCGGGAGTGATGATGATATATCCGTCTTTTGTTTTAACTGCAGCAGCTCTTCTGTCGGTTCCAACGCCCGGGTCAACAACGGAAACAAAAATAGTTCCCTTCGGCCAAAAACGAACAGTCTGCCAAAGACGATAGCTTGCGCTCCATGCATCAAAATGCGGAATTTCGTGGCTTCCGGTAAAAATCTCAAGACTTCTGTCAACAGATTTTACAACACCGTACATTGCAGATACTGCACCCTCTTTATAGGTGAAGTCCGTCTGAAAAACAAGGATAGGTTTTTCCATTTTACTCGATCCTCTCTATACAAAAAGCATATTTATTGATAACAATAATACATCATAATTATAACAAATACTTCATGTTTCTTCAAGGCTTTTAAACTCTATAATGAGGCTTTTATAAAAAATAACAAAAAAAATACCTCCGGATTTCTCCGGAGGTATTTCTTAAGAATTATGCTCTATTAATTACACAAGCTCAATGATTGCCATCTCTGCTGCGTCGCCGCGGCGGGGGCCAATTTTGATGATTCTGGTGTAACCGCCGTTTCTCTCGGCGTATTTAGGTGCGATCTCGTCGAAAAGTTTCTTCGCAACTGCTTCCTTAGTAACGAAAGCAAACACCTGGCGTTTGGAATGAAGGTCACTGTTTTTACCAATAGTGATCATCTTCTCAGCCATAGCGCGAACTTCTTTTGCGCGAGTGACGGTGGTTTCGATCTTGCCGTTTTCAAGCAGATAGGTGACCATCGCGCGGAGCATAGCTCTTCTGCAGTCGGTAGCACGACCGAGCTTTCTAGTTCCTGCCATCGATATTCACTCCTTTTAGATTCAATCAATCTTCATCCTTGCTGAGGTTGAAGCCAAGAGATTCGAGCTTAGCAACAACTTCTTCAAGGGACTTCTTACCAAGGTTACGAACTTTCATCATTTCGTCCTCGGATTTGCCAATAAGGTCTTCAACCGTGTTGATTCCTGCACGTTTGAGGCAGTTAAAGCTTCTTACGGACAGGTCAAGTTCTTCAATGGTCATCTCAAGGACTTTCTCTTTGGAGTTGTTGTCCTTTTCTACCATGATCTCGCCTTTGAAGGCGTCTTCAGAAAGATCCACGAACAGGTTGAGATGTTCATTGAGGACCTTAGCTCCCAAAGATACTGCTTCTTTTGCAGAAATGGTGCTATCCGTCCATACCTCGAGGGTAAGTTTGTCGTAGTCGGTGATCTGACCAACACGAGTGTTTTCAACGGTATAGTTAACCTTCAGTACGGGAGTATAAATACTATCAACGGGAATTACGCCGATTGCGGGCTGCATATCCTGTTTGTTTCTCTCAGCAGAGATATAGCCGCGGCCTTTATCAAGAGTAATCTCCATGAAAAGGTGGCCATCGCTATCAAGAGTTGCGATATGCATGTCTTTATCGAGAATTTCGACTTCAGAATCGGCCTGGATTGAACCGGCAGTGACTTCACATTCACCGGATACATCGATTACAACAACTTTGGGGCCATCGCAATGAAGTTTTGCGGTAAGGCCTTTGATGTTGAGGATGATCTCGGTGACGTCCTCTTTCACACCGGGGATGGTGGAAAATTCATGACGGATACCGTCAATCTTTACGGACGTTACAGCAACGCCGGGAAGCGAGGAGAGCAATACGCGTCTCAGGCTGTTACCAAGAGTCATACCGAATCCGCGCTCGAGCGGTTCAACTACAAATTTGCCGTAGCTGGGGTCGTTCGGGGTTTCTTCAGCTTCGATTCTCGGTTTTTCAATTTCTAACATCTAAAATCCCTCCTAAATGGGCATAAAAGCCCTGTTTCGCATTCCCCTGTCAGTTCAACAAATTATTATTTGGAGTACAACTCAACGATCAGGTGTTCTTCAACGTCAAGATCGATATCTTCACGGTTAGGAAGCTGACCAATTTTAGCAGTAAGTTTTTCTGCGTCGAACTCGATCCAGGAAGGAACGGGATGTGCAGAGTTTGCTTCTACAACTGCTTTGAGTTTGTCGTTCTGACGGCTCTTTTCAGCAACAGCAACAACGTCGCCTGCTTTGAGCAGAATGGAAGGGATGTTGGCCTTGTGGCCGTTAAGGGTATAGTGACCATGTCTTACGAGCTGACGAGCTTCTTTTCTGGAAGAAGCAAGACCTGCACGGTAAACAATGTTGTCGAGACGGCTTTCGAGAATTCTGAGAAGGTTTTCACCAGCCTGGCCAGACTGTTTGCTGGCGAGTTCGAAATAATGTTCGAACTGGCTTTCAAGAACACCATAGTATCTCTTTGCCTGCTGTTTTGCGCGAAGCTGAAGACCGTATTCAGAGATCTTTTTACGGCCCTGACCATGCTGGCCAGGAGCATATGCTCTGCGGCTGAGTGCGCATTTAGGACCATAGCATCTTTCGCCTTTAAGGAAGAGCTTTTTGCCTTCGCGGCGGCAGAGTCTGCATACAGAACCTGTATATCTTGCCATGTGTTTTTACACCTCCAATAATTTCAGAATACCACTATTATACGCGGCGACGTTTGGGCGGACGGCATCCGTTATGAGGAACAGGAGTAACGTCTTTGATCATAGTTACTTCGAGTCCTGCTGCCTGAAGAGCACGGATTGCTGCTTCACGACCGGAACCGGGACCTTTTACGAAAACTTCAACGGTTTTAAGGCCGTGCTCCATTGCTGCTTTTGCTGCAGTTTCTGCTGCAGTCTGTGCTGCGTAAGGAGTGGATTTTCTGGAACCACGGAATCCGAGTCCGCCTGCGGAAGCCCAAGAAAGAGCGTTGCCGCGAACATCGGTGATGGTAACGATAGTGTTATTGAAGGTGGACTGGATATGTGCTGCGCCACGTTCGATATTTTTCTTTTCGCGACGGCGACGAGTAATTGCTTTTTTAGCATTTGCTTTCGGCATGTCTTAATCCTCCCTCTTATTTCTTCTTGTTAGCAATGGTCTTCTTGGGACCTTTGCGGGTTCTTGCATTGGTTTTGGTTCTCTGTCCGCGAACGGGGAGACCTTTTCTGTGGCGAAGGCCACGGTAGCAACCAATTTCTACAAGACGTTTAATATCAAGTGCGGTAGCACGGCGAAGGTCGCCTTCTACCTCGATGTTTTTGTCGATGTACTCACGCAATTTAGTAGCATCATCTTCGGAAAGATCTTTTACGCGGATGGTAGGATCAATCTCAGTATCCGCAATGATCTTAGAAGCGGTTGTGCGGCCGATACCGTAGATATAAGTGAGAGCGATGTCGATTCTCTTATTCTTCGGCAGGTCAATACCAGCTATACGAGCCATAGACTTTGTTGCACCTCCGTTTTAGTTAATCAGCCCTGACGCTGTTTGTGTTTAGGATTGGAGCAGATAACCATCAGGCGGCCTTTACGTCTGATGATCTTGCATTTTTCGCAGATGGGTTTTACGGAAGGTCTGACTTTCATAGATATACCTCCTTATCACTTAGATCGCCAAGTAATGCGCCCTTTGGTAAGGTCGTAAGGCGACATTTCAACCGTTACCTTATCTCCCGGAAGAATACGAATATAGTTCATTCTGAGTTTTCCGGAAATATGAGCTAAAATTTGGTGGCCGTTGGGCAACTCGACCTTGAATTGGGCGTTGGGAAGAGAATCCACAACAGTACCCTCGATTTCAATTACATCTTCTTTGGCCAAGCTTATTTCCCTCCCTCGTCATTTTCATTGAATTTAGAAAGTGCTTCTCGCAACTTTCCGTTTGTTTCTAGGGCATCTTTCTCCAAAACCGTTTTGGTAGGAGCAAGATGTTTTTTACGCTTGCGTTTGGGTTTTTCGACTTTGCGGAGTCTGCCGTCGGCAATAAATGCAAATTCTTCATCCTCAAGCACTATTGCGTAGAAACTGCCGCGGTCTTTACCCGCTTTTGACAAAACTATCTGTCCGAGCATTTTTCA
>JAFYOZ010000125.1 GCA_017547705.1 Oscillospiraceae bacterium | reverse complement strand
CCGGAGGGTCAGCCTTCCCAGAGGGGAAGGGGGACCATTCCGAAGGAATGGTGGATGAGGGATTAACAGGTAACGCGGAGCGTATATTGAGATATCCCTCCTCCGAGGAGCTATTTACATAAACCGTAGGGGTGGCTAATACAAAAAAACAAAAGAAGAAAGGGAAATCCATGTCCAGATTTGAAAGAACGGAGCTTTTCCTCGGAAAAGAATCCATGGAAAAACTGAATAACGCCCGTGTTGCCGTAATCGGCCTTGGTGGAGTTGGCGGCGCCGCCGCAGAAGCAGTTCTCCGTGCAGGAATCGGCCATCTTCTCTTTATCGACGGCGATACCGTTGATGAAACAAACATAAACCGCCAGCTTCTTGCAACGGAAGAAACCATCGGCGCAGATAAAACAGAAGCCGCAAAAAACCGCTTTGCTTCCATAAATCCCGATGCGGATATGATCTTTATAAAGGAATTTTATCTTCCGGAAAACAGCGATTTTCTCTATGACTGGAAGCCGGATTATATAATCGATGCCATCGATACGGTTACAGCAAAGCTCCATATTGCAAAGGAATGTAAGGATCGCAATATCGGGCTTATCATGTGCCTTGGAACAGGCAACCGCCTCTATCCGGAAAAGCTTAAAATCGGCGATATTTCAGAAACTTCCGGCTGTGGCTGCCCTCTTGCAAGGGTTATGAGAAAGGAACTTAAAAAGCGCGGAATCGAAAAGCAAAAGGTTCTCTTCAGCACAGAGGAAGCAAAAAAAGCCGCCCTGGATTCCGATAACGGCCGACATTCCCCGGGAAGCATCTCTTTTGTTCCCCCGGTTGCCGGATACCTTCTCGCCGCAAACATCGTAAGAGATATTATTTCAAAATAACTCCAGCCTTCCCGGAGGGATAGCCTCCCTTGCCTAAAGGGAGGGGGACCGCGAAGCGGTGGAGGGATTCTTTATAAATTGATAGTTTAAAGTTGAAAGTTGATAACGTAGGGCGGATATTATCCGACCGAAATAAATTTAATTACTATAAAAGGAGTGCTCATTATGATTAAACCCGGACGCTACCGCCATTTTAAAGGAAATGAATACGAGGTAATCGGCCTTGCAAAGCACAGCGAAACCATGGAAGAACTGGTTGTATATCGCGCTCTTTACGGTGAGCACGGACTTTGGGTAAGACCAGCTTCCATGTGGGAAGAAACGGTTGAAAGGGACGGAAAAACCTATCAGCGCTTCACCTATATCGGCGAAGACGAGGAATAATCAGAAAAATGAACAAAAAAACCTTGTTTTTTGTGCTCATGGCGGTGTTTATACTTGTTTTTGCGGTGCTCGCCATTGATTACCGCCTGAATATTGTATATTACACGATTGAAAACGAGCACAGCGAAGAACAAAACAGAATCGTTCTTATTACGGATCTCCATTCCTGCAGCTATGGCGGCGAGGATATGTCGGAGCTTTTGGATGCGGTTCGTGCTCAAAATCCGGATGCGGTGCTCCTTGGCGGAGATATTTTTGATAGCCGCCGAATGCCGGAAACAAATTCAAAAACCGTGCTCAAGGCCCTCGGAAAAGAGTTCGACTGCTACTATATTTCCGGCAACCACGAGGTTCGCCATGAAAAATTGGAGTACTATAAGGACCTTGTACGCTCCTATGGAATAACGGTTCTGGAAGGAGAATGTATTTCCGATTTTCTTCCCGGAATCGACCTTTACGGTTTTGATGACATAACCGCCTATTCCAACCCCATTGAGCAGTTCACCCATTTAAGCGAGCTTGTCTATGAGCACCGGGAGAGCGAAAATTTCGCCCTGCTCCTAACCCATAATCCTGCCTATTTCGACACCTATTCCACCATGGGCTATGACCTTATTCTTTGCGGCCATGTTCATGGCGGCCAATGGAGAATCCCCGGAATCATAAACGGAATTTATGCACCCAGCCAAGGGATTTTTCCAAAATACGCCGGCGGATATTATAAAGAGAACGAAACAGAAATGATAATAAGCCGCGGTCTTGCAAAAGAATCGAGCCTTATCCCCCGAATCTTTAACCGCCCGGAACTTGTTGTAATCGACATAACCTGATAATATAACCAAACAAAAAAGCACCCGTAAGGGTGCTTTTTTGTTTGCCTCCCTTGCCTAAAGGGAGGGGGACCGCGAAGCGGTGGAGGGATTCTTTATAAGCCTTCTCCTTGAGGAGACTCCCCTGTTAGGGGAGAT
>JAFYOZ010000124.1 GCA_017547705.1 Oscillospiraceae bacterium | reverse complement strand
TTTCTCTTGCAATAACTTCAAGACCTTTTATTCCCCAAAGCCAGAAAAGAGCCTTAAGATAAGGAGTTGCCTGTTCAAGAGGTTCGCCGGTTTTTATTTCCATGCCTCTTGTTGTGATAAACAGCGCTTTTTCTGCTTTACAAAGGCCATAGCAGGTTTTATCGTCGCTATCGAAGGTTACATGGAAAAGAGAGCAAAGCTCAAAGAAAGTTTTAAGCGCCGCCGGAATGGACATATCCCAAAAAGGAGCAGCGATAACGATTCTATCGGCGTTTTTTATTTTGTTTGCCCAGCAGAGAGCTTCTTAGGAAACGGTTCCGGTGGCTCTTCGTCTGTTCTCATCATACTGAACGGGATTCAGTTCAAGGTCGTTTATAACGATTGTTTCCACGTCGTAGCGGTCTTTAAGCTTTTCGATAATCGGAGTTGCAATACGTCTTGTTCTTGAAAGTTCGTCTCTGATGCAGGAATCGATATAGAGAAGTTTTTGCATTAAAGAGCATCTCCTTTTAATTTGATAAGAGCTTTTTTATTTATTATTTGCAGTTAAACCGCCATAAAAGAGGAAATCAATTCCGAACAATCAAACCGACACCTTCTACATGGGCGGTTCTTGGGAACATATCCACAGGCTGAACCTTTTTCGGTTCATAGCCGAGAGAATCGAGAATTTTAAAATCCCTTGCCATGGTTGCGGTGTTGCAGGAAACATAAACAATGCGCTTCGGCGACATTTTTGCAACGGCTTCAAGAGTATCTTCGCTGCAGCCTTTTCTCGGAGGATCGAGAATTATAACGTCCGGCGCAGTTCCGCGTTTTTCAAGTTCGGCGGCAGCCATTCCTGCATCGCCGCAGATAAATTCCGCATTTTTAACGCCCATTCGCTCTGCGTTTATCTTTGCGTTTTCGATTGCCTCCGGCACGATTTCAACTCCGATAAGCTTTCCTGCTTTTTCTGCCATGGAAAGCCCGATGGTTCCGGCGCCGCAATAAAGATCGAGCAAAAGCTCCCCGCCGGAAAGTTCCGCAAAATCCGCCGCAACGCCATAAAGTTTTTCTGCGCCGGAATGGTTCACCTGATAAAACGCCGCCGGAGAGATATCAACAGTTACTCCGCAAAGAACATCTGTGATTCCGTCCTTGCCGAAAATCGTTCTGGATTTTCTTCCGAGCACCACATTGGTGCGTTCCTTATTAAAGTTGAGCACGATGCTGACAACATCTTTAAACTGTGTGCTCAAAAGAGAAATAAGCATTTTTTCTTCCGGAAGCTTATCGCCGTTGAGCACGAGGCAGATTCCGATTTCTCCTGTAACCTCGCCTTTTCTGATATAAACCGCACGAAGAAGGCCCGTATGCGTTCTTTCGTCATATATAGAAATCTTGCTTTGTTTTACAAAAAATCCGATCGCCGAAAGGATATGCTCAAATTCCTTCGGCTGGAGTCTGCAGTTTTTACAGTCCATAACGTCATGGCTTTTTTTGCGATAGAAGCCAAAAACAGGCTCTCCGTTTTTGCCTTTACCAACCTGATAAATGGCTTTATTACGGTATTCTTCGGTTTTTGGAGAAGCAAGAGCAGGAAAAGGCTCTATATCAAATCCGCCGATTCTCTGAACATGGTCCTTTACCCAATTTGTCTTTTCAATAAGCTCTGCGGAATAATCAAGATGGCGCAATGAGCATCCTCCGCATTCGCCAAAGACATCGCAATCCGGATCGATTCTGCAATCCGCAGGTTTGAGCACCGAATCCAGTTCGCCATAGATACAGGTTTTTCCAACCTTTGCGATTTTAACCTTTGCGGTATCTCCCGGAGCGGTTAAAGGAGTGAATACGACCATTCCGTTATAACGCGAAACACCGCTGCCCTCGTTGGTGACAGCGGTTATTTCGGTTTCTATAAAACAATTTTCTTTGATAATCTGTTTTTTATCCATTTACACTCTCCGTAGGATATGCAACAGCGCCGGAATAAGTCTGAGTAAGAAGACTTTCGATGTTGCTGATATGGAATTTTGTGTTTGCGGCAGCGCAGTTGTTGATGATAAGAATATCGGTGATTCCGCAGCTGTTAACAAGGTCAACAAGGCTTCCGCTGAAATAGCGTTCATCAACAACATAGGTTTCTTCAAAACCGGCGGCAATAAAAGTTGCCGGTGCGTTACCATAGGATTCCTTGATAATAACAAGCTTTCTTCCGTTATTTACGTTTGTTTTGATAACAGTAAGGGGGAAGTCTCCTCCAAGGAACACGCCGTAAGCATTAACGCCTTTTGCATAGCCGTGCATTACGGAAGATTCAAAATAGCTTGCCATATTGCCTTTATTATACTGGAAAGTTCTGTTTGCAACGGGGAATTCGCACCATTCAACACTATCCGGATTATCATACATTTTCTGGTCGTTGGTACCGGCATAAAGGGTTCCGCGGAAGTTTTCTATGGTGTGCTTGGTATAGTAATCATAGTCATAATAGCTGAGTCCTGCGGCTTCCATAAATGCGGTATATGCATAGTATGCACCAAGACCGGTCCAATGGTGGTCGGTATTGAAATAGATATATTCGTCGGAATGTTCCTTAAGAACGCTGTATGCATCAACGGTGGTTACGTCGGAATCTATCATGGAATAGATATAATCGATGCTGTCCTTTTCGGAATTGGAAAGGCTCTGATATTTTCTCGGAAGTCCGAATTCCGCATGCTTGGGGATAACCATATTATATACATTAACGGAACCGCCAAAGGTATCGCCGTATTTATTTACTACGGAAGCATAATATTCCGCGGCGGATTTGCTTCCGCCAAAGAGCTCGAATCCGATTCCTTTATAAACAAAGATTCCGGCGACGGTTTCGCCAACTTCTTCGTCCTCTTCTTCAGCCGCAGGTTCGGAAGATACCTCGGAAGATGTCTGTTCTTCGGAAGAACTGCTTTCAGAGGATACATCGGAGGAAGTTATATCTTCCGGCTGGCTCTGTGTATCGGAAGAAGAATCAACGCTGGGAAGGCTTTCTGCCTCGGAAGAACTGGATCCGGAAGAGGAAGGAATATCGTCTTCCGTCGTTCCGGGAACGGGGCCATAAATTGCAGCACCCTCCAAGCGAATTCCTCTCATCTCTTCGATTATTGCCTGGAGTTTTACAAAGCCTTCACGGAAGGTAAAGGTGTCTGCATAAGCGAGTTCGACTCCAAGGGTATATTCGCCTTTAAAAAGGGATTCGATGCTGAATTCGGGCATCTGGTTAAGATCGCGTTTTTCATATTCGGAATATGTCGGCTGAGGAAGAGCCCATGCAAGAATTCCGATAACAAAAATCAGAAGAAGGCATACAGCCACGCTTGCAATTTTTACGATTTTATCGTTGCGCTCTTTATTATAATTTTCGCCATAGGCGGATTTATCAATTTTCATAAAAACCTTCTCCTTTCAATCAGAATTTGTAATAGAGGAACGGGTTATAGCTCATACCGACAAGAAGAGCAGTATTTACAATAAGCATAACCGCGTTTGCGGGAATCTGGAGAATTTTGGCGGGCATCTGTACTTTTTCGTGTTCCGCAATAAATTTTTTAACTGTCGGAACAATGGGCATACAGAATGCAACCGCGGCGATAATCCAGAATACGTTGTTAAGAAGAGTGATTTCAAGAGCAACATCCCAGAATCCGGTGCCTTTTGCTCCGAACATAACTGCGAAGCAATCCATCATTTTTCCCATATCCTCGAAATAGAACATTACCCAACCGAGCACTGCAACAAAGAGGAGATAGATATTGGAGAGAACCGGAATCTTCTTGAGCCACTTGAGGAGGAAGAGTTTTTCGATGATAATAAGTGCGCCGAACCAAAGTCCCCAGAAAATAAAGTTCCAGCTTGCGCCATGCCAGAAACCGGTAAGGAACCAAACGATAAAGAGGTTAAGATACTGGTGTTTTCTGTTGCCGCCAAGAGGAATATATACGTAGTCGCGGAAGAATCCGCCGAGGGACATATGCCATCTGCGCCAAAATTCCGTTGCGGAGCGGGAAATATAGGGATAGTTGAAGTTTTCGAGGAAATGGAATCCAAAAATCTTACCAAGACCTATTGCCATATCCGAATAACCGGAGAAGTCATAATAAATCTGAATCGAGAACATCAAAACACCGAACCATACCGCCGCTGTGCTCTGTGCGGTCAAATCACCGGTAAGATAATTTTCCGCAAATCCGCCGGCAACGTTTGCGATGAAAACTTTTTTGGTAAGACCGACAAGGAATCTGGAAGTTCCGGACCAGATATCCTCGAGATTTTCCTGTCTGTCGTTAACTTCGATTGCAACGTCTGCATATCTGACAATAGGGCCTGCAACAAGCTGGCTGTAAAGAGAAACGTACATGAAGAACTTCATATAGTTATGCTGGGGTTCAACGTTTCCTTTATAAACATCGATGGTATAGCTGAGGGTCTGGAAGGTATAGAAGCTGATACCGATGGGAAGAGAAAATGCCGGAACGGGAATATCAAGTCCTGTAAGGAAGTTAAAGTTTTCTACAAAGAAACCGCTGTATTTAAAAATTCCAAGGAGTCCGAGGTTAAGAACAAGGGAGGAAATAAGCGCAAGCTTTGCGCCGATTTTCCCTCTGTTTTTTTCGATTATCAGACCGTGGAAATAGTCTATGGTTGCGCTGAAAATAAGAAGAGTTACCCATACAGGTTCGCCCCATGAATAGAAAAGCAGGGAGAACATGATAAGAACCGCGTTCCTGAATGTTCTGTTTTTGGTACTGAAATACAGTATCAGGTTTACCGGCAGGAATAAATAGAGGAAAAATAAGTTTGCAAATACCATTGTTTTGTTTCCGTCCTTATAATTTGTTTTATCTATCGGATGTCGTTTTTAACGAACTAATTGTTTACGACAGTAGAAATATAATAACTTATTTTTACACCTATTTCAATATAATTAGGGAAATCATAAAAAAATATTCAAAATTATTTTATTTCAGCCGGAAAAGAAGCCTTATAACACCTTTTGCGGAAAAAGGAATTATAGGCGAAAAATAGCCCTTTTTCCCATGGATTTTTGTTGAGAGAAGAAGATATACCGTAAGAATCACGCCAAAAAGGAAACCCCATATTCCAAAAAGAGATGTTCCGATAAGCATGACCATCCTCATAAATTTAATGGCATAGCCAAGCTCATATCCGGGCTGGCTGTAATTCGCCATTGCAACAAAAGCCATATAGAGCATCGTTTCCGATGCAAACCATCCGCTTTTTACCGCAAAATCGCTTACTATGATACCGGAAATTATCGAAAAAGTTGATGAAAGCATTCCGGGAGTATTAAGAGACGAAAGTTTTAATCCGTCTATCACAAATTCGAGTATCAGAAGCTGTAAGATTATGGGGATATTCTGATTCTCCGTCACCAGAACAAATTTAAAAATCTCCGGTACTTTTTCAGGATATTCCAGAGCCAAAAGCCATACAGGCGTTACAAAAAGGGTAACTATCATGGTAAGGATTCTTGTTATGCGAAGATATGCACCGGTAAGCGGCGGAAAATAATAATCGTTTGCGTCCTCCGCAATATCAAAAATCGTTGCAGGCATTATCATCGCTGTCGGAGTATTATCCACAAGGACGATTAGATCTCCCTGCATTATCTGTGCGGCAGCAACATCAGGACGTTCAGAAAATTTGTATTTTGGAAAAGGATTCCAGCGCTGTTTTCCGTTTATGACGTTTGCCATATCCTCCTGGCACATGGTAAGAGCCTCTATCTTTGAATTTTCGATTTTATTTCGCACATCGGAAAGCATTGTTTTATCAACCTTGCTTCCAAGATAGCAAAGAGCTATATCCGTTTTGGAAACTGTTCCGATGTTCTTATATTCAATGCAAAGATCACAGTCCCGGATTCTTCTTCTGATAAGCGCCGCATTAAAAAGCATGGTTTCCGTAAAACCGTCCCTTGAACCCCGCAGAACCTTATCCCTATCCGGTTCTGCATTATCCCTTTGCGGATAGTTCCGAAGTTCAAAAATATATGCGTTTATAAAACCGTCCACCATAAGAGCAGTTCTTCCGCTTAAAATTGCCGTTATGATTTCTTTATCATCGCACATTTTATCAACACCGGCAAAAGGTATGTGGTGCTCAAAAAACTCATCCTCAAAATCCGCATCACCGTTTTTAAGCATCGTAAATTCCGCAAGAATACGTTCCAGAACGTCGCTTCTTAAAAAACCGTCTATCATGTATAAAACAGCCTTTTTTTCGGCAAATACCATTTCCCTCTTTTTGATATCAAAATTTCTGTTGGTACATAAAAGCGCATCAAAATGCAGAATATTCGCTTCGATATCTGTTGATATATTCATAAAACCGCCGCCTTTCATAAAGTATATTTTTCCAAGAAAAGCAGCGGTTATACGGAGACTGTTGACCTTATGGCAAAGTTATGGTATAATAGTTGCATACGCAACAGTTGTTTATTCAACTATTTATCAGAAAGGAGGAACTGCTATGAAAAGTATGAACATCATCAGCAGATGCCAAAGTATCTTCCGTTCAAAAAATACAGAACCGGATCTTTGTGCGGCACATCATTCCCTTGTTCTTGCAATATGCCGAAATCCGAACAGCTCCCAGGACGAACTTGCAAAAGATATCTGTCTTAATAAAAGCACCGTTACAAGAGCGCTTACCCAGCTTGAAAATTCCGGATACGTTAAAAGAACCCCGAATCCATTGGATAAACGCCAGGTTCTTGTTGAACCGACCGAAAAAATGCTCGCCGTTCTTCCAAAAGTACGTTCCGTAACTATGGAATGGAACCGCCTTATTTTTGAAGGCATTCCGGAAGAAGAGCTTAAAATTTTTAATACTGTTATCAAAAAAATCGAAGAAAACGCAAGAAAAGCTATTGAAGAAAAGGAGGTATCAACGGAAATTTGAAGTTTTTATTAAAATATCTCGAACCATTTAAAGGAAGAATGTCCGTTGGACTTTTTATAAAAATTTCCGGAACGGTTGCGGAACTTTTTCTTCCCTATATCCTTACCCATATTCTCGATAACGTTATAACAACGCTGGAAGTCAAAAGAGTCGTCTTTTTTGGAATCGTTATGATTCTCTGCGCCGGAACGGCATGTATCTGTAACATCGTTGCAAACAGAATGGCCGCAAAAGTTTCGAGAGATTTTTCCAAAAAAATCAGAAAAGACCTTTTTGCAAAAACCCTCTATCTCTCCTCCGCCGATACGGACAGATTCACTATCCCCTCTTTGGAATCCAGAATCACAAGTGATACCTATAACGTTCATATGTTTGTAAGTATGATGCAAAGAATGGGAGTAAGGGCACCGATCCTTTTGATCGGCGGACTTACCATAAGCTTTTTTATGGATCCGATGCTTTCTCTTGCAATGCTTGCAACGCTTCCGTTTATTTTTATAACCATTTATTCCATTTCTAAAAACGGAATCCCGCTCTATGCAAAAGTTCAGAAATCCGTCGATAAAATGGTAAGAGTTGTCCGTGAAGACACCCAGGGAATCCGCGTTATCAAAGCACTTTCTAAAAACGAATACGAAAACCGCCGCTATGATGAGGTAAACCTCAGTCTTTCTAAAGAAGAACGCAGAGCGGGAACAATTATGGGAAGCGTTAACCCAATTATGATGCTTCTTATGAACCTTGGTATCACCGGAGTTGTTGCTCTTTCTGCATTCACTGTTGCAAACGGAACATCGACCCCTGCAACGGTTATTGCTTTTGTTCAGTATTTCACTCTCATCTCCATGGCGATGATGGTTATTTCCAGAATCTTTGTAATGTACACAAAATGCGCAGCTTCTGCAAACCGCATTGCGGAGGTTCTTGATACCCCGGATAATTTTTATGTTACCGAAGATAATTCCCCGGCGGATAATGAAAATTTCATCTCCTTCGATGATGTTTCTTTCTCCTATCTTGGCAAGAAGAACAACATTGATAAGCTCAGCTTTACCGTTCCGAAGGGTGGAACTCTTGGTATAATCGGCGCAACCGGAAGCGGAAAATCAACTCTTATAAAACTTCTGATGCGCGCCTATGAAGCAGATTCCGGAAAAATCAAAATCAACGGAAAAGACATAACGTCCTATAGCCGCGAAGAACTCACCTCCATGTTTGGCGTTGCGCTCCAGAACGATTTTCTCTATGCGGATACCATTGAAGAAAACATAAAATTCGGAAGAGAAATCTCCGAAGAGGATATAAAACGCGCTGCAAAAATTGCCCAGGCGGAAGATTTCATCGAGGCTCTTCCTGAAAAATACAATCACGCCATCGCTCCAAAAGGAACAAATCTTTCCGGTGGACAGCGACAGAGAATCCTTATCGCAAGAGCCGTTGCCTCAAGGCCGGATATCATTATTCTTGATGATTCTTCCTCTGCGCTGGATTATAAAACCGATGCCGCACTCCGTAAAACTCTCGATACCGAGCTTTCCGGTTCCACCGTTATAACCGTTGCACAAAGGGTCAGTTCCGTTAAAAACTGCGGAAGAATCCTTGTTCTCGATGACGGAAAAGTAATCGGTGACGGAACTCACGAAGAACTTTTGGAAAATTGTCCCGAATACAAAGAAATCAGCGATTCTCAGATGGGAGGTGCTTTTGTTGACTGAAAATAAAAAAGATACAAAAGGAATCCTTCTGCGCCTTGGAAAATATGTAATTGCAGAATGGCCTCTTTTCCTTTCTGCGGTTCTTTTTACCCTTGTTTCCAACCAGCTTTCGCTTCTTGGCCCAAAGTATTCCGGCGCCGCCATAGATGCCATAAGTCTTTCCTCCGGAACGGATTTTTCCGCAGTCTGGGAAAACGTTATAAAAATGGCAGGATGCTATGTTGTTTCTGCTGTTCTCTCGTATTTTCTTGCTGTTATTATGATTCACCTTAGCCAACGAATCGTATATACCATGAGAAAACAGCTTTTTGAAAAACTCAGCACCCTTCCGGTGGGATATTTTGATACCCACCCAACCGGCGATATCATCAGCCGAATTTCTTATGATATCGATACCATCAACAGCTCCCTTTCCCAGGATCTTGTTCAGATTATGACCAGCGTATATACCGTTATCGGTTCTTTTATATTCATGTGGAATATCTCAAAACCGATGATAATCATATTCCTTTTCACCATTCCGGCTTCTCTTATTTTCACAAGATACCGCTCTAAAAAAGTTCGTCCTCTCTTTAGTGAACGTTCAAAAAAACTCGGCGAACTTAACGGTTTTGCGGAAGAAATGCTTTCCGGAACAAGAACTATCGAAGCATACGGAAAACAGGACGTTATCTCCGGACGTTTTAACGAGAGAAACGAAAGCGCCATGAACGCATACTATAATGCGGAATATCACGGCGCAACCCTTGGCCCTGCCGTTAACTTTATCAATAACTTTTCCATGTCACTTGTTGCGATGTTCGGCGGAATCCTTTATATGCTTTCTACCGGCGGAAAAGTTTCCGAAGCTTCTGTATTTTTCATCACCCTTGGCGGTGTTGCACAGTTTGTTCAGTATTCCAGAAAATTCGCAGGCCCGATAAACGAATTTGCAAACATTCTTCACGAGTTTCAGTCCGCATTTTCCGCTGCGGAAAGAGTTTTCAAAATCATTGATGAAGAACCGGAACCTGCCGATTCCGAAGATGCAGTTTCTCTTGAAAAAGTTGAGGGATTTGTTGAATTTGATGATGTCTGCTTTGGATACACCCCTGAAAAAACCATTCTCCATGATGTTTCGATCACCGCAAAGCCCGGAAAAACTATCGCCATAGTAGGCCCTACCGGTGCAGGAAAAACAACCATAATCAACATGCTCATGCGTTTTTATGACGTTGATTCCGGCGAAATCCGTCTTGACGGCGTTCCGATAAAAGATATAAAACGCGCCGAACTCCGAAAAGCATACACGATGGTTCTCCAGGATACATGGCTTTTCCATGGAAGCATTTATGAAAATATTGTTTACGGAAGAGAAAACGCAACTTTTGATGAAGTTAAAGCCGCTGCAAAAGCCGCAAGAATCGATTCCTATATCGAAAGCCTTCCGGAAGGATATGATACTGTCCTTTCCGATGACGGAACGAACATATCCAAAGGTCAGCGCCAGCTTATAACCATTGCAAGAGCATTTCTCTCCGATGCGCCGATGCTTATTCTTGATGAAGCGACTTCCAACGTTGACTCCCGAACCGAAATTAAAATTCAGGAGGCGATGTCCGAACTTATGAAAGGCAGAACCTGTTTTGTTATTGCGCATCGCCTTTCAACCATCCAGAACGCGGATAATATCCTCGTTGTTCAAAACGGAACCGTTACGGAACAGGGTACTCACGAGGAACTTATGAACCTTGGCGGCTTCTATTCCACCCTTTATAATTCCCAGTTCACATAATCCGAGCACGGTGCTCAAAACCAAAACAAAAAGGACGGCAAAGCCGTCCTTTTTTTGATGCTCATGCGGTTTATTAACATTCAATCGCTCCGGAATATTCAATTATTCCGCCGATGTTTTTTACGTTTTTATAGCCCATATTCTTAAGCATTTCCTGAGCCATACTGCTTCTGTTTCCGCTTCTGCAATATACAAAAACTTTGTCCTCTTTGTTGCTGATAAATTTTCCGGCTTTATCTATAACCTGGAGTGGAAGATTCTTGCTTTTTGGAATATGCCCAAGGGCATATTCTTCTTCGGTTCTTACATCAAGAAGAACGCCGTTTTCTATGGATTCATATTCTTTAAGATTTTCGTTTATATCAAGTTTTTTTAAAACATCAAAAAGTTTCATTTTATGTACCTCCTAATAATTTATTTGGTATCCTTATTATATTCTCTCTTTTTGATATTTTCCGTGATTTTATCACATAACAAAAAAAGAAGCGGAAAAATTTTTCCGCTTCTTTTTTTATAAAATTTTATATGTTCCGTTGATTCCGCCGCGGATAAGATTTCCGAGGACGGATTCGAGCATAACGCCCTGTCTTGTATCGCTTCCGTAGCTGAAAGTTGTTTTTACACAAAGTTCAGCAAAATCCGTTGCTTTTCCGATTGCTATGGGAAGACTTGCTCCGCCAAGCATTGCACCGATAAGAACGGATGCAAAAATATCTCCGCAGCCGGGATAATGTACCGGAATATATTCACACGGAGAATACCAGAAAGAGCTCTGTTCTCCATCGTAACCGATATTTGCAAGAACTCCGGTTGCGAGTTCGACTCCGGTTACAACGATTTTTTTCGGGCCGAGTCCATGAAGTTTAAGCAAAAGGCTTCTTGCTTCGGTAACAGTCATCGGCTCTGTGCGGTATGTTTCTCCAAGGAGCATTGCAGCTTCTGTCATGTTCGGAGTTATAACATCCGCAACGGCAACAAGCTCTTTCATGCGGCTCTGGAGGCTTTTGGTGCAGGTTTTATAGGCTTTTCCGTTATCGCCCATAACCGGATCGACGATTTTAAGGCTGTTTGGATAGCTTTTGAAAAATTCGAGGCAGGAATCAACCTGCTCCTCGCTTCCGAGGAATCCGGAATATACGGCTTCAAAATCAATATCAAGATTTTTATAATGTTCCAAAGCCGGTTTTATATAATCCGTAAGATCACGGAAAACGACTTCACCAAATCCGCCGGTATGGGTTGAAAGAACCGCCGTAAGAACCGGACAAACCTGTACTCCCATTGCTGAAAGCACCGGAAGAATAACAGATATCGAGCATCTTCCAAAACCGGAAAGATCGTGTATTGCAGCAACCCTTGCAGGTCTTTTTTCCATTTTTTCGCCTTCTTTTTTAAAAAAATCATAAATTTTATCGCCGAAAAATTCCGTGTATTGTTTTTATTTTTCGGCAAAAGATATTATCACCAAAAATGATTGGAGGTATTTTATATGAACAAAACAGTTTCTGCTATTATGTCCGGTGCGGCAGCAGCTGCCGCTGTTGGAACAGCAGTTTATATGATGAATGGCAGCAAAAGAAATAATATGCGCCATATGCGCAAAAGCGCAGCAAAAACCGTTAAAGCCGTCGGAAACATCGCAAACGGAATTTCCAGCATTATGCGTTAATTAAGTTCATCAATGGTAAGTCCGTAGCTGGGAAGAAATTCTTTGATAAAAGTTTCGGCTTCCAAAAGTTCCATCTGATGCAAAGAATCAAGAATACTGATTTTTGCTTTAGAAAACTCGCGGTTTCCGGAATTTTCTTCCTCGACGCATTTAATCAGGGCGGAAATTTTATCCGCCGCTTTTAAAAGTTTTAAAAGTTCCGGGTCTTCGTCCGAATGGATAAAATAGGGTTCATACTCCGGACGAAGATCCTCCGGAAGCATTTCGAGAAGTTTTTGGTTGGCAATAACTTCGACCTTTTTATATGCTTCCTTAATTTCCGGGTTATAATATTTTATCGGGGTCGGCATATCGCCGGTTAAAATCTCGCTGCAATCGTGATACATAGCAAGAAGCACAAGTCTTTCTACGTTGCAGTTTCCGCCGAATCTTCTGTTGCGAAGAACTCCAAGACAATGGGCTATAACAGCGGTATCGAGAGTATGAACTGAAAGGGATTCCTCCTGGCTGTTTTTCATCAGCGACCAGCGGAAAATATGTTTCATTCTTGAAATATATGCATAAAATCTGCTTTCGGGCATTTTTTGTCCTCCTTGACGCAACAAAATGAATGTTTTTTTGCACTTTATATATGGAATGCGCATTCCGAATATTTTAATAACCCGCTTTGGTTACCACCAAGCGGAGCATACAACAATATATTATACGACTTTTTGTCGAAAAATAACAGTACTTTTTGTATGTTCCGAACCAATGCGGGTTATTTTTCTTTTTTCGGGCTTTAAAAATAATGTAAAAAGGTTTATACTATAATAGAATTAATATTGTCTTTTTTATTATGACACAATTTTGTTTATAACCGAGGATAAATCATGTTTAAAGAAATCAACAAAGGAACAAAAAACCTGCATTGGTGGGTTGTGATTCTTGCAGTTATCTGCGCCGTTGCAACCATCGGAACCGTTGTTTATCGAAACGGCGGAATTTTTACATATTACGGAGATTATAACTGCCAGCAGATTGCGTTTTATATGCATGCGCACGAACTTGTTAAAGAAGGCTCCATCGGCTGGGACTGGAACACAGATCTTGGCGTTAACTTCATCGGTTCATATTCTTTCTATCTCCTTTTCAGCCCATTTTTCTGGCTGACCCTTCCTTTCGATACTTCTGTTGTTCCGTATCTTATGGCTCTGCTTTTTGTACTTAAATTTGCAACCTGCGCTTTTACCTCATATTTTTATTTTTCAAGATTTGTTAAAGATAAGCGCTTTGCGGTAATCGGCGGACTTATTTATGCATTCAGCGGATACTGCATTTATAACCTTTTCTTCAACCATTTTCTTGATGTTGTTGCATTTTTCCCGCTCATTCTTATCGGACTCGAAATGCTCATAACCGAGGAAAAACACGGATATTTTGCTGCTGCGGTTGCAATCAACGCTATTGTTAACTATTGGTTCTTTATCGGCGAAGTTGTTTTTGTAATCCTTTATTTCTTCATCCGCATAACGGATAAAAACATCACCAATAAGCTTCGTGCTTTTATTTTTGTTGCTGTGGAATCCGTAATCGGTCTTGGAATTTCCGCTGTTGCGGTTCTTCCCTCGATTCTTGCAATTTCCGACAACCCAAGAACCGGTGTTGATAATTTTATAAACGGCTGGAACCTTTGGCTCTATTACAGCGAACAGCGCATCCCTGCCATTATCGCAAGCTTTTTCTTCCCTCCGGATATGCCTTCCAAGCAGAATATGTTCACCGGACAGGGTGCTCAATGGGCATCCATGGCCGGCTGGATTCCGCTTTTCGGAATGACCGGAGTTTTAGCATATGTTCGCTGCATCAAAAATGACTGGCTTAAAAAGCTGATTATTGCCTGCTGTATTTTTGCACTTGTTCCGGTTCTCAACTCTCTTTTTATCCTCTTCAACCATTCTTACTATGCCCGCTGGTATTATATGTTCGTTATGATACTGGTTCTTGCAACTGTTAAAGCGTTGGAATCCTCCGCAGAAAATCAGGAAAATTCCGTCGATTATAAAAAAGGAATTATCCCCTCCGCATGCATCATAGTCGGACTTACTCTTATCCTTTTCTTGACTCCGGTGCATTATAGCGACGACACATGGGCTCTTGGACTTCTTTATGAAAACTCCTGGTTCTTCCTCAGCGCAGGATTTTCTCTTGCATGTCTTCTCCTCACAATTATCCTTTGGTTCCTTCGCGATAAAAAATTCTATAAAAATCTTCTTGTATTTATGACCGCCGCAATTTGTGCAATCTATGGTTTTGCATACATAAATCTCGGATACACCTTTGCCGGTGACCATGACGAAATCATCGAAGACGCCGTCGGTCTTTCCGAAGAAATGGCAATGCCGGAAAACGAAGATTTTTCGAGAGTCGATTTCTTCGAATGTTTCGAAAACATGGGTCTTTATTGGAACATGCCCTCTATCCGCTGTTTCCATAGCGTTGTTCCTGCTTCTATTATGGAATTTTATCCGACAGTTGATGTTACACGCGATGTTTCCAGCAAACCGGATTATGGTTACTATGAACTCCGTTCTCTTCTTTCCGTAAGATACCTCTATTCCGATGCGGAGGAAACCACCGAAGATTCTCTCCTTTGTCGCGGATTCAACTATTCCCATACCGAAAACGGATATAACGTCTATGAAAGCGAAAACTATATCCCCATGGGCTTTACTTTTGATGAATACATAACCGAAGAACAGTATTATTCCGTTCCGGATTATCAGCGTTCCGAACTTCTTATTGCTTCCATCGTTCTTACGGAAAGCCAGGTTTTGCGCTATGATTCCGTTCTTGAGCACAGAGAAGAGCTTCGAACCGATATTCCTTATGAGGAATTCCGCCTTGAGGTCAAAGAAAGAAGAACCCATTCCGGATATTCCTTTGAACATAACAGCAAAGGTTTTGTATCAAAAATCTATCTCGATTCCGATAACCTTGTTTTCTATTCCGTTCCCTATGATAAAGGCTGGACGGCATATGTAAACGGAGTTGAAACCGCCATCGAAAAAGTCGATATCGGATTTATGGCGGTATATGCGGAAGAAGGCCTTAATGAAATCGTTTTTGAATACCATACTCCGGGACTTCTTTCCGGTGCAACCATAAGCGTTGCATCTCTTGCTGTTCTTATTGCATATTCAGTTTTCTTCCGCTATGAGAAGAAATTCCGCCTTGATGACAGGGAATTTGTAAACTCCCATTACGGCGAAGCCTCCGAAGAACTTTCCGACCTTTCCGAACAGGAACTTTTGGAAGAAGAGGATATGACCATTATCAGAAATCCGAAAGATATTCCTCAATATACTGAATATAAAGGCCCGGAAGAAAAAATTTATCCGGAACTTTAAAATCAATGCAACAAAATCGGAAAAATTTTACACTATATAGATGTAAAGGAGGTCTGATAAAATGAAAAATCAAAAAATCTTAGCATTGATCCTTGCTCTTATGTTCATCTTTGCCGGTTGTTCAAGCGCCGCAATGGATTCCGCAACAGAATCCTATGACAAAGGATACTGGGCCGACAACGAAATGTACTACGGTTCTGTTGAAGAACCTATGGAATCTCCTGTTGTTGAAGAGGTTTTTGACAGCGTCAGCGCAAATTCGACATCCGTTTCCGAACAGAGCTATTCCACAAACAGAAAGCTTATCCGTACCTTTGAGCTTAATGTTGAAACCCTTGATTTTGATGAATTTATCACTGCGGTTAAAACCGAGATTTCTTCCCTTGGCGGATACATTGAAAGTTCCAGAATCGGCGGAAACTCCTATAACAGCAACATAAACCGCAGCGCAGATTTTGTTTGCCGCGTTCCTTCCGATAAGCTTGATGCTTTTATCAATACCGTCGGCGGACTTGGAAACGTAACATACAGTTATGAAAACACAAGAGACGTTACCCTTTCCTATGTTGATACAGAAGCAAGAATAAAATCCCTCCAGACGGAATATGACCAGCTTCTCGAACTTCTTGCTGAAGCAGAAAACCTTGATACCATCATTCTTCTTCAGCAAAGACTTACAGAAGTTCGCTATCAGCTCGAAAGCTATCAGAGCCAACTCCGCACTTATGATAATCTTGTTGATTACAGCACCGTTAACCTCTATATTTATGAGGTTAAAAGAGTTTCCTCTCCGGAACCGGAAACAGTCTGGCAGCGCATCAGCAACGATTTTAGCGATAACATCTATGATATCTATATCGGGGCAGAAAACTTCTTTGTATGGTTTGTAACCAATATCCCCTATTTCATCGTTTGGGGCGCAATTATTGCGGTTATAATCATTATTCTTAAAAAAGTTCCTTTTATCAAGGAATTCCGTGCCGCAAGAAAGGCAAAAAAAGAATACAAAAAAGCGCAAAAACTCGCAAAGAAAAACGCAGCTTCTGAAAACACAGAAGAAAAATAAATAAAATCACAAAACAAAAAACCCGTGCTCAAAATTGAGCACGGATTTTTCTATTATATTTCCTTTCCCATATAGATAACACCGCGGCTGCGGTTAAATCCACGCTTTTTATAAAAATCCTCATCTTCAAGGTTAGTCATGAGCACCGCTTCGCGGATTCCCATTCCGCGAAGTCTGCGTTCAAATTCTTTGAGCAGCTCGGTTCCGATTCCTTTTCCTCTGAGTTCGTTTTTAACGCAAAATTCTTTTATATTGAAGATAACTCCGTCAAAATACTGTTCGGATTCTCCCATAATCATTCCGGTTATACCCTCTTCATTGTAAGAAAGGATTCCAAAAAATCCTCCGTTAGAAATCATCTGACTAAGGCGTTTTTCCGCTGTTTCATGAGTCCATTTATCATACCATGGGTCGGAATTGAATGTTTCCGCATATATTTTTGCAAGATCGGCCACATCGCCGATAACAATTTCTCTGTAATCCATTTTCTTCCTCGTTTTTTCTTGATTCTACTTCTCTATATTATCCGATATTTTCTTTTCCGTCAACTGCTTTTTGTGTGCCTTCTATGTGATTGGAAATATCCGCGGCGATTATTTTTTCGTTATACACATAGAGGGTAACGTAAGTTTCTTCGGAGCCTAAAACCTGATATACGTATTTCATCACCTTTTTTCCAAGGTAAGGAGAAAGATCGAACCCTGCTTCTTTCTGCATGCTGCAATAATCGTTAAAAACGGCATCTTCCTTTGGAAGAACAACCTCTTTTATATCACAAGGCTCCAAAGCCGTTTCTATGCCTTTTTGAGCAAGATATGTTTTTCTCTCCTCGTTGTTTGTAACGCGAAGAGAAATCGATTCCGAGGCGTTCTCAAGCCTCTCCGAGCCAAAGAAAAGTATCACTCCGATTAACAGCGCAAGAATAACCGAAACAGTCCCGATTATTTTTGTTCTGCTGGTTTTTATAGAAGCCGTAAGCAAAAAATCACCACCAAAGAAAACGAATAAAAAGGCAAATCAAAAAGCCCTGTCAATATTATGACAGGGCTTTTTTGATTATTCAGAAAAATTATTCTTTTTCTTCGGTCATCCACTGTTTTGCTTCTTCGATTACAGCCTGTTTAAGACCTTCATCGCGAAGTTCTTCATAGTGGTCAAATGCAAAGGTAAAGGAACCTCTGCCCTGAGTGGAGGAACGGAGAGAAGTGGTGAAGTCATGCATTTCGCTCATCGGAACTTCTGCTTCAACTTCAGAATAACCGTCTTCGCCTTCAACAGGGTTCATACCAAGAACACGGCCGCGACGTTTGTTAACATCGCCGATGATATCGCCGGTATGGTCATCCGGAACGACAACTTTAAGAGAGCCGATAGGTTCAAGGATTGCGGGGCCAGCCTGGGGAATGCCTGCTTTATAAGCAAGTCTTGCTGCCATCTGGAAGGACATATCGTTGGAGTCAACGGGATGGTAAGAACCGTCAACAAGTCTTCCGAGAACGCCAACCATGGGATAACCTGCAAGCATACCAACTTTGCAAGCTTCGCGGAGGCCTTTCTCTACTGCGGGGAAGAAGTTTCTCGGAACGGAACCGCCGAATACTGCTTCCTCGAATACCATTTCTTCGGATTCAGTAGGCTCGAACTCGATCCAAACATCACCGTACTGGCCGTGGCCGCCGGACTGTTTCTTATGTTTACCCTGAACTTTAACCTTTTTACGGATAGTTTCACGATAAGGTACACGAGGTTTTTCGAGTCCAAGTTCTACGCCGAATTTGGATTTAAGTTTGCTGCAGATTACATCGAGATGCTGTTCGCCAAGACCAGCAAGGATCTGCTGTTTGGTTTCTGCGTTGTTTTCATAATCAACGGTTGCATCTTCTTCCATAATTCTTGCAAGAGCACCTGCAATTTTGGAGTCGTCGGTTTTGCCCTTGGGATACATTGCCATTCTGTAGCAAGCATAGGGGAATTCGGTTTTTGCGCAGGAAACAACACGTTTAGGATCGCAGAGGGTATCGCCGGTTTCTGCATCAGCAAGTTTGGTGATTGCGCAGATATCGCCAGCGCCAACTGCTTCGATGGGTTCCTGGTTTTTGCCGTGCATAAGAACGAGTTTACCAAGTCTTTCGGGGTTGCCGGTTCTGGAGTTGGTTACTGCAGAAGTTGCGGTAAGAACGCCGGAAATAACTTTTACGAAAGAGAGTTTACCAACGAAGGGGTCTGCAACGGTTTTGAAAACGTATGCTGCAAGAGGCTCGTCTTCGGTGCAGTTGAGTTTAACTTCTTTTCCGTCTGCATCGGTTGCAACTTCAGAAGCAACTTCTTCTGCAGAGGGGAAGATTTTTTTGAACTCGTGGAGAAGCATTTCAATACCGCGAAGGGTTACAGAGTCGCCGCAATATACGGGAGCGATGATGCCTGCTGCAACACCTTCCTCAAATCCACGGAAACGTTCTTCTTCGGTAAATTCTTCGCCAGCGAAGAATTTTTCCATAAGTTCGTCGTCTGCTTCTGCGATTGCTTCTGCGATTGCTTCTTCGAGTTCTTCGATCATGGGATCGTCGGGAGTTTCAACTTTGGTGCTCTTACCTTTAGCATCAAAGGTGAATGCTTTTTTGGTGATAAGGTCAACGTAAACGTCGCCTACCGGAATTACTGCAGGGCATACTGCGTTTCCGAATTTTTCTTTAAGAGCTTCAAGAACTTTGTTAAAGTCTGCGTTCTCAAGATCCATTTTGGAAACGAAGAAAGCTTTTGCTTTTTTCTGTGCGGTTGCAAGTTTCCATGCTTTTTCGGTACCAACAAGAACACCGGATTTAGCAGAAAGAGTGATGATAACAGCATCTGCTGCACGAACACCCTCATGGAATCCGCCGGCAAAGTCAAAAAGTCCGGGAGTGTCGATGAGGTTAACTTTAACGCCATCATACTCAAACGGAGCTACAGAGGAGCTTACGGAAATTTTGCGTTTAGTTTCTTCGGGGTCGAAGTCACAAACGGTGTTGCCTTCGGTTACGGAACCAAGTCTGTCGGTTGCACCGGACATATAGAGCAGAGCTTCGGCAAGGCTGGTTTTACCATCACTGCCGTGACCTGCAAGTGCGATATTTCTAATATCGCTTGCTTTGTACTGTTTCAAAGTAATTATCCCCTTTCACTTTTGTGTCGTACGCTCCTATTATAACAAAATATAATAATCTTTTGCAACAAATTCAGTGAAAAAAGTTACTATTAATATAGAACTTTTACTTAAAATGCAAAAATATCGTCAATTTTTGCAAATTTTCCTGCAAAAACAGGCAGGGGATTTTATATTTTGGCGATTTCAAATAAATTACGAGGTGAAAATTATGCTTACCATGCTTAAAAAATTGAGAAAACAGAGAAAACTTACCCAGCGTGAACTTGCTGATTCTTTACATATTTCACAAACTTCCGTCAGTAAATACGAACGCGGAGAATCCGAACCGGATCTTTCTTTGGTCATAGAAATGGCGGATTTCTTCGGCGTTACTGTTGATGAATTTGTCAGAGGGATGAAAAATTTATAAAATTTTCTCAAGGCTTCCGATGCAAAAATCCACCGGCGGAATCTCCGTCATAAAATATGCTCCGGGCTTTTGAATAAAAGCAGCCCTCATGGAAGAAGCAAGAATTTGTCCGGTTATGGTCGGGTTATCTCCTGAAAGGGAGAAAGAAAGCTTCCCTCCCATTTCTCCGAATCGCGTTATTTTTGCGCTATGGCCGGTTGTAAAAAAATCGTCGATTGAATCCAAAAAATCTATTGAGCATCGCTCGTGCTCAAAATATTTATCAGAAAGAATTCGGTGCTCAACTTCTTTTTTGTCCTCACCCGGTTTTAGCACTGCATATATTTTTCTGAAATGTTCGCCGTATCCAAGAGGCAAAGTATATGAAAAAGCGTTCTCTATACCACCCTTCATTCTTACTGCAGCAGAATGTCCCATGCTCATTCCCGGACCGAAATCAGTAAACATTATCCCCTTCGGCAAGGCTGCAGTCATCAGCATTCTTATTACAGAATCCAGTCCCGGGTCCCACCCTGCCCCAACGATGCAGGAAACTTTTCCCTTTTTTGCAGATTCTGCAAGTCTTTTTCTCATGGCAAAAAGTTCGCTGTGGATATCAAAGGCATCTACCGTATAAATTCCCGATTCGAGAAGTTCTTTTTCCGCTTCTTCCATAAGCACCGACGGAAGACAGATTATTGCTCCGTCCGGTTTTTCAGGTAAATCAAAAACACTTTTTACCGAAGGAAATTTTTCAAATCCTTTTACCGGTTTAAGTTCCCTGCGGATAAATCCGCAAAGCTCCATATCCGGCGAAAGTTCTATCGCTCTTGCCGCGGCTTTTCCGATATTTCCCGCTCCGATTGCTGCGATTTTCTTCATTACAAAAACACCTCCGCAACAATATACGGAGGTGTTTTTGTATATATTCTCAATACATATCTTCTGTTTTAATAAAACCTTTTCCCCATTCGCCTTCTTTTATATTTACGCCATTATATTTTTCATATTCCTGTCTTCCCCAAAAGGCGAAGCGAAAAAGTGTTAATTCACCGTCAACCCTTGCTACAAGGGTATCTTCATAATCCGCATATTCTGCCCATTCTGCATCTTCCGGAGGAACAATTATATATATTTCCGTTCCCGGGTCGGCGATATTTGAATCTCCGCCATAGTTATCGTCATTTTTTATTCCGGCTTCTCTTACAACGCCGACCGGTTCAAGATAATTCCCCGGAAAGCCGTAGTGAGGCATCGGAATATAATAATAGCCGCGCCAATAAAGATAGCTGATGTTTCTGTCATCTATTCTGTATGCAATATTTCCGGAAAACACTATTAAAAACGCGCAAATTATAAAAGCAAGAATCCCCATCAAGGTTTTTATTTTGTTCTTCTCTTTTTTTACCACAGATTTTGAAAGTTCCAGCACAGCTTTTACGGAAATATCCTCTTCTGCTTTTTCTCCTGCAATAAGTTCCGAAACAGAAATCCCAAGTGCCTCCGCAATAGGTTCAAAAAGCGCAATATCCGGAAAGCTCTGTCCATTTTCCCATTTTGATACGGCTTTATTTGTAACAAAAAGTTTTTTTGCCAGTTCCTCCTGGGTCATCCCAAGATTCTTTCGATTTTCCGCAATAAACTTTCCAAGGTTCTCTTTAGTCATAAAAAAGCCCCCTTTCTGCAGAAAATTATAGACCATAAAACAAAAAAGCGCAATCCACTTGCAGTGGACTGCGCCTTTTTATTCCTTTTTTGATTATCTTTCGACAATGTATTTGTGGATTCTTTCGGGAAGATCTTCTTTTTCGCAAGAAGCGGTGAAGGTCATGGTAATGTTGGATTCATCGCAAAGTCTCTTGAGTTTGTCAGTCATTTTTGCGAATGCATCATAGTCACGGCCGCCGATTTTGAAGGTTGCGTCAACAAAGATGTGGCTGATATCGTAGTTGCCTGCGATAAGGCCGGAAAGGAATCCATAGAAGGAATTGAAATCGGTAATATCATATTCATCGATATCGATAAGACGTACGTCATGGCTTACGTCAAAACGAAGAGTTGCACCGCGTTCGATTGCTACTACGCAACCTTCGCTGGTTTTAACTGCTTCTTCGATGTTGTCGATAAGGTATTTGGTTTTGCCGGAGCCTTTAAGGCCAAGGATAAGTTTGATCATGGTAATGTCTCCCTCTGTTCAAAATGTATTATCATTGCGCGAACGCAGTTTGACCGAAAATCAGTCAAGTTTGGCTTCAATAGCCGCTTTCATGTCCTCATAGCCAGGTTTTCCAAGCAATGCGAACATATTCTTTTTATAGCTTTCTACTCCGGGCTGGTTGAATGGGTTAACCCCAAGCATATAGCCGGAAACCGCACAGGCGATTTCGAAGAAATAGATAAGCTTTCCGATCTCTTTTGGAGATCTTTCTTCGCAGGTTATAACGATATTCGGGGCATTTCCTTCGGTATGTGCTGCCAAAGTTCCAAGCCTTGCTTTTTCGTTTATTTCCTGCATGTCCATTCCTGCAAGGAAGTTAAGTCCGTCGGAGTTTTCCTCATCGACAGGAACTATAAACTTCTTGTTTGCCTTTTCAAAACGAACTACCGTTTCAAAAAGGTTTCTTGTGCCGTCCTGAACAAATTGTCCGAGAGAATGAAGGTCCATGGAGAAGATTGCGGAGCAAGGGAAGATTCCCTTTCCGTCTTTTCCCTCGCTTTCTCCGAAGAGCTGTTTCCACCATTCCGCCATCTGTGCGAAACCGGGTTCATAGCTTACGAGAAGCTCAAGAGCCTTTCCTTTTTCAAGAAGAATGTTTCTTGCTGCGGCATACTGCATTGCCTCATTTTCGGAATAATTCGGGTTTTCATAAACCTCTTTTGCTTCTTTTGCGCCGGCCATAAGTTCGTTTATATCAACGCCTGCAGCCGCAATAGGCAAAAGACCAACCGGAGTCAATACGGAAAATCTTCCGCCAATATCATCCGGAACAACAAAGGTTTCCCAACCTTCTTTATCCGCAACCGCCTTCAGGGTACCTCTGGCTCTGTCGGTAGTGCAGTAGATTCTTTCTTTTGCTCCCTCTTTTCCGTACTTCTTTTCAAGAAGATTGCGGAAATATCTGAAAGCAATTGCCGGCTCCGTAGTGGTGCCGGATTTAGAGATAACGTTTACTGAAAAATCTTTCTCTTCACAGATCTCTGCAATCTCTGCCATATAATCCGGGCTGAGGTTACATCCGGCGAAATAAATCTCCGGACCGTCTTTACAAAGTCTGTTACGAAGAGGCGAAGTGCAAAGTTCGATAACTGCTCTTGCGCCAAGATAGGAACCGCCGATACCTATAACAATAAGTACCTGGCTCTGTTTCCTGATCTTTTCCGCTGCGGAAAGAATACGGGAGAATTCTTCTCTGTCATATTCTTCCGGAAGTTCAACAAAGCCGGTAAAATCGCTTCCCGCTCCGGATTTAGTCATCAGGGTACGGTGAGCTTCTTCTGCTTTATTAACTTTTGCGGAAAACTCTTCATCGGAGATGAAATTTTTCAGATACCGAAAATCAAGCTTCGGCATAAAGCACCTCCTGAATAATGATATTATCCTACATATATAATAAACGAAAATTCCGATTTTTGCAAGTATATAGGCACCAAAAAACCGGTCTATTAATAAAATTTTTTACTCAGTTGAAAGCGCTTCCATAAAAAGAATCCGAAGTGCCGCAAAAAAACTCATTCTTTCTGCCGATTCTCCTGCAAGAATGCTGTATTCCCCAATCTCTCCTCCATTCAGAGTTACCTTAACTTTTCCGATAACCTGACCTTTCTCTATGGGTGCCTCAAGATTTTCCGGAAGGATAACTTCCTGCCCGACCATGCTTTCCTGACCTTTTGGAAGAAGAAAAGTTTGCGGTTCATCAAAAACAGGATTGATGTAATCCGTCGTTCCGTGTATTACCGGAATATTATAAAGCTGTTCACTAGGAGGATTCGGTTTAACTGCCGCAAAATTTGCAAAGCCGTAATCAAGAAGTTTTCTGCCTGCGGCAAAGCGCTCATCCGTATTCGGTGAACCGAGAGTTACGGATATAAGTTCCATTCCGTCTCTTTCCGCAGATGCCGCAAGACAGCATCCCGCTTCATCCGTCGAACCGGTTTTAAGCCCTGTACATCCTTTATAAAAACGCACCAGCTTATTTGTATTTGTAAGCTCCGTTGCTCCGTTACGAAGGCTATCCATCCAGACGGTTGAATATTCTTTTATTTTTTCATGGGAAAGAAGCTTTGCGGACATTTTTGCAATATCTCTTGCTGTTGAAAGGTGGCCTTCTTCATCAAGACCGGTACAGTTTTTGAACAGAGTGTTTTCCATACCCAATTCCTCTGCCCTTTTATTCATAAGCTCAACAAAAGCTTCTTCCGTTCCGGAAACCGCTTCTGCAAGAGCAACACAGGCATCGTTTGCGGAAGCTATTGCCGCAGCTTTAAGAAGTTCATGCACGGTAAAAACTTCTCCCGGTTCGAGCCAAATCTGGCTGCCGCCCATGGAACAGGCATATTCGCTTGCCGTTACCTCTGTATCGAGGCTGATTTTTCCGCTTTCGATGGCTTCCATAACAAGCAGAAGAGTCATTATTTTTGTAATGGATGCCGGAGGCATCTGTTTATCCGCTTCGTATTCAAAAAGAACTCTTCCGGTCGTTCTTTCTATCAAAATTGCGGATTTTGCTGTAATGGTGATTCCGTCCCCAAAAGCCGTTATTGGAGAACAGAAAACAATACAAAGAGCTAAAATTAAAGAAAGCAGTTTTTTCATTATTTCACCCCCATATTTAACATGGCATTTTTCTAAACACTATGCTGTAAAAAATAAAAAAATGCTCCTTTGTAACCAAAAAAGCGCATTTTACATAGAATATCATACAAAACAACAGAAAGGTTGCGGTTTTTATGAGGAGAAATTCGGTGAATATTCAAAGCCCTGCGGTTTTCTTCGCGGCAGGATTCTTTGTTGGGCTTTTTATAAAATTTCTTCCGTTTTTCATCATAACAATGCTTCTTTTTCTTGTTGCAGGCGGAATTTGCAGATGCTGCCAGCATTAACGGAGGTGTTTTTTATGAAAATAGTCGTGGTAAAAAGCCCAAAATTCCTTACGCCTTTTCTCAAAATGATTTTTAAAATCGGGCATGATGAGGTATAAAAAAAGCCTCCCCATAATGGGGAGGCAAATTTTTTATTTGCAGAAGCATTCAACATAGTGGTTGATGCAGTATTCGATAATGCGTTTTGCTTCCTGAGCATCGCAAACTTCATCAACAACGGTCTGTTTATGTTCAAGAGCTTTATATACTTCGAAGAAGTGCATCATTTCGCTGTAGATATGGGTAGGAATCTCGGAGATATCGTTATATCCGTTATAAGTCGGGTCATCAAGCGGAACAGCGATGATTTTTTCGTCTGCTGCGCCGTTATCGGTCATTTTGATAACACCGATAGGTTTTACATGAACAAGGGTCATGGGATAGATATCTTCGGAGCAGAGTACGAGAACATCAAGAGGGTCGCCGTCATCTGCATAGGTTCTCGGAATAAAGCCATAGCTTGCAGGATAATGGGTGGAAGTATAAAGAACACGGTCGAGTTTAAGAAGGCCGGTTTCTTTATCGAGTTCGTATTTGTTTTTGCTGCCCTTGGGGATTTCGATAAGAGCTACAAAATCTTCGGGTTTTACTCTTTTAGGGGAAAGGTCATGCCAAATATTCATAATATATCCTCCTGAATATAAAATTTATTTTTCATCAAATTCCTTAAGAATTTTAAGCTGAATAGGAATTGCACAGATAAAGGTTCCGATATCTGCAATCGGCTGTGCAAGCTGGATTCCCGTAACGCCCAAAATTCCGGAAAGAATGAGCACCGCAGGGATAAAGAAAAGTCCCTGTCTTGCACAGGCGAGAAAAGTTGCCGGACCTGTTCTTCCGATAACCTGTGTCATCATGTTGCTGAGAACGATCCAGCTATGGGTTGCAAAAGTTATGCACTGAAATCTTAATGCAAGAGCGCCGATTTCAATAACCTTTGGGTCATCGCGGAAAACTGCAATAAGTTCCGGTGCAAAGACAAAACCTGCTGCGGCTATAATCACAAGAAAAATTCCGGAGGTTTTTACGCAGAAATAAAATCCCTCTTTAACTCTTTTATAAAGTCCCGCTCCGAAGTTGAATCCGCAGAAAGGCTGGAACCCTTGTCCAAAACCTATCATGGTTGAAGCGCCGAACATTGCGATACGCTGAACAACGCCCATTGCCGCAATTACCTCATCGCCAAAAGGTCCTGCCGCATGGTTAAGAGAAATGGTCGCAACGGATGCAAGGCTCTGTCTTGCAAGGGATGGAAAACCTCCTGCAAAAATATTTTTGTAATAATGCCAATCAAAGCTTATATTCGATACTCTGATTTTAATTCCGCCGCGGCGCTGCATACCGTAAAGAAGGATGCAAAAACCGATAAACTGGCTTATAACCGTTGCATATCCTGCTCCGGCTATTCCCATATCAAAGGTAAAAATCAAAAGCGGGTCAAGGGCAATATTTATTACCGCGCCGATGGTGATTCCTACCATGGCATATGATGCGCTGCCCTGGAAGCGCAGCTGGTTATTAAGTACAAACGACGTTGTTATCCATGGCGCACCAAGAAGTATTGCGCCGAGGTATTCTTTTGTATATGGAAGAATCGTTTCCGTTGAACCGAGGAGATATGCAAGTTCCTCGAGAAAGATTTCTCCAAGGAGCATAATAAGGATTCCCACAGCAAAAGAAGTGAAAAATCCGGTTGCGGCCATTTTTTCCGCTTCTTTATAATTTTTCTTTCCAAGCTCGCGGGAAATATAGTTTCCGCTTCCGTGGCCGAAGAAAAAGCCAACAGCCTGAATAATTGCCATCATCGAAAAAACGACGCCGACTGCTCCGGTTGCGGAGTTGCTTTTAAGCTGGCCGACAAAAAACGTATCGGCCATGTTATAAAACGATGTTACAAGCATGCTTACGATGCATGGCACCGCAAGTTTTGATATAAGTTTGCCAACGGGGGCTTCCGTCATTCGGATAAATTTTTCTTCATGAGATTCAGCCATTTTCTTTATCAAGTTCCCATTCTTTTATCTGTTTTGCTTCCTCATACATCATGCAATAGCTCTTATGGCGGCTTTCCGGAATGATATCCTCTTTTACCGCTTCAAGAACGGCACAGCCTTTTTCGGAAACATGGCTGCAGCCTGTGAATTTGCATTTAAGAAGATAGGGTTCGAACTCCCGGAAGCTATACTGGAGTTCGCTTTTTCGGATTATTCCGACCCTTTCCATCTCTATTGCGGAAAATCCGGGAGTATCCGCAACCCAACCGCCTGTTTCAAGCTCGAAAAGTTCGACATGCCTTGTGGTATGGCGTCCTCTTCCGAGTTTTTTGCTGATTTCCGCAGTTGAGAGAGAAAGTTCAGGGAAAATATCGTTGAGCAGGCTTGATTTTCCTGCGCCGGAGTTTCCGCAAAATGCGCTGATTCTTCCCTTGAGCATATCATAAACCTCTTCGGTTCCCTGATGCTCGAGAGCGCAAACCTCATAAACCCTGAATCCTGCTTTGCGATAAATATCGGAATATTGTTTCGGGTCATCAAGGTCGCATTTTGTGAATACGATAACCGGTTCAACTCCCTGCTGTTCCGCAACGGCAATAAGTTTATCCATAACAAGGATATTCGGTGCCGGTTCTGCAACAGATACGACCATAACAAGCTGATCGAGGTTTGCAAGGGGCGGTCTTACAAGGGAATTTTTTCTGTCATGAATGGCATGAATATAACCTTTTTCGTTCGGAAGGACGGAAATGGTTACTTTATCGCCAACAAGAGGAGAGGTTTCTCTCTTTCTGAAGACACCTCTTGCTCTGCATTCATAGGTTATTTCATCACAGCGGACATAATAAAATCCGCCGGTTGCTTTTATAATCAGACCTTCCGCTTTTGGAAGGTCTTTTTCTTCATTTTCGATTTCTGCTTCTGTTTTGAATTTTTTGTCCTTCAAAAATCTTAACCTCCGAAGTTTTCGGAATTATCAGTTACCATCATAGTGGTCTGCTCGCTAAAGTTTATGGAATATGCTCTGTAAAGCTGGTTGTCATAATAAATCGTAAGAGTTCCGATTCCTTCGCCAAGAACGCTGATAGTCCAGTATCCTCCGATTTCGCTCGGGATTACGGTTTCAGAAACAACCGTTGTTCCGCCAAGCTCTGCTCTCATGCTTACAGCATTGGAAGTATTGGGCAGCGGAATCATAAGTTCAACAGCGTTTTTTTCCGTTTCTCTTTCCATTACGATAACAAGATCGATGGTGGTTCCAATGGGAACCTGGGTTCCGGGAGTAAGGCTCTGATCCAGAACGGTGGAGCTTTCTTTGTTGCTGTCAACTCTTTGAACATTTCCGATACGGATTCCGGCAGAGTTAAGAATCATTTTTGCGTCTTCGAGGCGATAGTTAAGAACGCTCGGAACTTCGGTATATGTTGACTGTGCACCGGCGCTGACATAGATCACAACAACTGTTCCGCTGTCAACCTGTGTATCTGCACCCGGTTCGGTTCTGATAACATATCCTTCCGGAATTGTATCATGGTATTCGGTAACGGTATTAAATTCAATTTCATTATCGGTAAAGATTTTATAGACCTGGTTTTCCTCAAAGTTCTGATAATCAGAGAGGATGAAATACTGGATACCGCTGGAGATTTTTACCTTGATGGTGGATTTTTCTTTAACGGTCATACCGGGATTTACGGACTGGTCATAAATGATATCTTTATCATATTGCTCATGGAAAGCGGAAGATTCTACAATAATCTCGAAGCCGGAATATTTTTTCTTTGCCTCGTTAATGTCCATTCCGATAAGATCCGGTGCGGTAGTATCGGGGACATATTCAAATGGGCGAACCATCGCCATAATTCCAATTACAAATACAATTGCAACAACGATAAATGCAATGGTGATACCAGTAAGAACCGGAACAACCGGAGCATTTCTTACCTGCTCATCCTTGATTTTCTTTGTCTTTTTCTTGGTATTGGAAACTTCCTTTGTGATGTTTTCTGTTTCGGGTTCGCTGTATTTATATTCAAAGCTGATGGAAGGATCACGCTTGAATTCATCGATATCACGGAGCATTTCTGCTGCGGACTGATAGCGTCTTGCAGGGTCTTTCTGCATTGCGCGGATAGTGATATCCTCAAGTCCTTCGGGAATATCCGGATTGATAACTCTCGGACGCTTCGGCTGGCTCTGAATCTGTTTAAGTGCAACAGAAACGGGGCTGTCTGCATCAAAAGGAAGAGTTCCGGTTGTCATTTCATAGAGCATAACGCCGATGGAATAGATGTCGCTCTTTTCATCGGTGATTTCGCCTTTTGCCTGTTCGGGGCTGATATAATGAACAGAACCGATTGCTTTATCGGTTACGGTATGCTGGCTTGCTCTTGCAAAACGCGCAATACCAAAGTCTGCAACCTTGATAGTTCCGTCTTCAAGAAGCATGATATTCTGGGGTTTTATATCCCTATGAACGATTCCTTTATCATGTGCATGCTGGAGAGCACGAAGAATCTGAACAGTAAAATGAACCGCCTCTTTCCAGCGGAGAGTTTTTTGCTGCTCGATATATTCTTTAAGAGTGATGCCGTCGATATGCTCCATGACGATATACTGAATATCCTCATTAAAGCTGACGTCATATACTTTTACGATGTTGGGATGAGAGAGAACCGCAATAGCCCTGGATTCGTTACGGAAGCGGCGAAGAAGCTCGTCATTTTCCATATGCTCATCGCGAAGGATTTTTACTGCAACAGCTCTGTCATCAATGCTGTCGTATGCTTTATATACATTTGCCATGCCGCCTACGCCGATAATTTCTTTTATCTCATAGCGGCCGTCAAGTTTTTTACCAATATATCTGTCCATCAGGAACCTCCTGCACTATCTGGTTATGCAGACAACGGTTATATTGTCTGCTCCGCCCTGTTTTTTTGCGGCGGAAATAAGTTTATCCACGCATTTGGAATATCCCGCGGATTTTATGATGTCATAAAGTTCTGTATTAGAAAAATAGTTGGAAAGTCCGTCGGTACAAACGATTATTGCTTCTCCCTCTTTTATGGGGAATTCGCAATAATCAAGGTCAATTATGGACATAACGCCGAGGGCTCTTGTTATAAAATGCTTTTTAGGATGGAATCTTGCTTCATCGGCAGTTATCTCTCCCCTGTCAACAAGAAGCTGAACAACGGAGTGGTCTTTTGTAACCTGCTCGATTCCGTTTTCGGTAACATGGTATGCTCTGCTGTCGCCTGCATGAACGATATGCGCCATTCCGCCGCAGACGATGGAAGCAACAATAGTTGTTCCCATTCCTCTGAGAGCCGGATCTCTTTGCGATCTATCGAAAACAGAAACGTTTGCTGCAGTTACAGCGGTCTGAAGAATGCGTCTGATGGAGTTATCGCCAAAGCCGCTTCCGTATGCAGCGGTAACGCTGTCGGTTACGATATCGCATGCTGTTCTGCTTGCGATATTTCCGCCTTTTTCTCCTCCCATGCCGTCACAGACAACAGCAAAAACCGCATCCTCGCCGAGGACACCGCAATTAAAATCGTCCTGGTTCATTTCTCGGACATTACCGACGTCTGTTTTTCCATAAGATTTCAGCATCATTCTTCACCTCTTTTTCCGATTCCTTTAAAATTATGGAACCAATAGTTCCATGCCCTTCCGATTCTCCAGTTATCAAAACCTTTTACCATAAGACGGGCAATTTCGTTCGGAGGTTCCGGAGTTTTGTATTTTTCTTTCCGGATACTTCCGGCCATTTTAATGTATTCTGTTACGTGATACAAAACTTTCCGCCTCCTTAAAAAAATACTTATTAGAATATTGTATATCTATTTTCTTTTTCTGTCAAATTTTATTCAGAAAGAGTTCCGCCATCCTCTGTTTTCATGGTGCTTCTTCTAAGCTGTCCGCAGGCAGCGTTGATATCGCTTCCAAGTTCGCGGCGAATGGTTGCGTTCTGTCCGTTATCGTTAAGAAGCTTTGCAAAAGCTTCAACGGATTCTCTCTTTCCGCGTCTGTATCCGGTTTCGTTAACCTTGTTTACCGGAATAAGGTTAACATGTGCTCCCATGCCTTTAAGAAGCTTTATAAGCTCCTCTGCATGTTCCGGCTGGTCGTTAACTCCGTCGATAAGCGCATACTCAAACGAAATTCTTCGTCCGGTTATATCAAAATAATCTCTGCATGCTTTGATAAGCTCTTCAATGGGCCAGCGTTTTGCAACGGGCATTGTTCTTCTTCTGATTTCGTCATTGGGAGCATGGAGAGATACTGAAAGAGTAAGCTGGAGCTTTCTTTCCGCAAGTTTATAAATCTTATCAACAAGTCCGCAGGTGGAAAGAGAAATATGTCTCATTCCGAGATTAAAGCCGTTATCGGAAGAAAGTATGGTCAGAAAATCCATAACATTATCAAAGTTATCAAGAGGCTCGCCGATTCCCATAAGAACAAGGGAAGCGATTTTTTCTCCGCTTTCTTCCGCATCTTTTGCTGCAAGATAAACTTCCGAAAGCATTTCAGATGGGGTAAGGTTTCTGCAAAGTCCCGTAAGAGTCGATGCACAGAAGGTGCATCCCATTCTGCATCCGCATTGGGTGGAAATACAAAGGCTTCCTCCGCGTTTATAGGACATTCTTACGCCTTCAACATGTTCTCCGTCCTCGAGGCGGAAAAGATATTTAACCGTTCCGTCGATTTTTGATACAAGCTTGCGCTCGATAACAACTTTTGAAAGAGAATATTCGGAAGAAAGTTTTTCCCTAAGAGCTGCCGGAAGGTTTGTCATTTCGGAATAATCGAAAACCATTTTTTCATGGAGCCATGAATAAATCTGTTTTGCACGGAATGAAGGTTGGCCCATGGCTTTAACTTCTTCAGCAAGCTGTTCGTATGTAAGGGAACGTAAATCCTTCATCATTTCACTTCTTTCTTAAGTTTTGCAAAATAGAAGCCATCGGAATTGATTTCTCCGGGCATAAGGGTTACGGAATATCCGTCCTTGGAATATTTTTTAAGTTCCTCCGGAAGTTCCGCAGGAACAAGTCCGTCTTCTGTCATAAGGCGTTTTACAACCTGCTCGTTTTCTTCCTTGGAAAGGGTGCAGGTGGAATAAATCATCGTTCCGCCATCTTTAAGATATTTTGCGGAGGTGGAAGCGATTTTGTACTGAATCTTCGGAAGAGTGGAAATCTCCTTGGGGTCTTTAAAGCGGATTTCGGGTTTTCTTCTGATTACGCCAAGTCCGGAACAGGGAACATCGCAAAGAACTCTGTCAAAGATTCCGAGTTTTTCGTCATATACGGTTGCGTCGTTTGCCTTTGCATTAACAATGGAAAGCCCAAGACGCTCTGCACCGGATTTAACAAGTCCCGCTCTCTTCGGATGAAGATCGCAGGCAATGATTTCGCCTTCGTTTTCCATGTATTCCGCAACGGTAAAAGTTTTACCGCCGGGTGCCGAGCACACATCGAGCACGCGTTCACCTTTTTGAGCACCGACTGCTTTTGCGCAAAGCTGGCTGGAAATATCCTGAACATGGAAAAGGCCTTTTTTATATGCCTTTGTGCTCTGTGGAGCAACGGAATTTATACGAAGAGCACCGGGAACTTCATCAACGAGCATGGCTTTTATGTTATCTTCCTCAAGGATGCTTACAAGTTCTTCCGGGGTTACTTTTGTTGTATTTGCTCTTGCAAAAACCGGAACACCGCCAAGGGAAGATTTTAATGCTGCTTCTGTTTTTTCGTCGCCGTATTCGTTGCACCACATCTTGCAAAGCCAAATCGGTGCGGAATATTCTGCGGAAAGTCTTCCGATTTTATCAAGACGGGAAAAATCGAACTTCTTTCCGTCGCGGATAAAGTTTCTCATGATTCCGTTAACAAATCCGGAAGCTTTTCCAAAACCGAGCTGTTTTACTGCTTCAACGGTTTCGTTGGCTGCTGCCATATCCGGAACGGAGTTCATATAAATCAGCTGATAGAAACCGATTCTTAAACATTCAAGAACCTCCGGTTCCATTTCTTCAAGAGGTTTGCTGGAATATCTTTTTATAATTTTATCAAGGGTTATGCGGCGTTCAAGAACACCGTAAAAAAGTACTGAAACGAAGGCTCTGTCGCGGTGCTCAAGCTGAGCACCGGAAAGCAGTGCATCGAGCACGATATTTGAAAAGCCGCCTTCGTTAACTCTTAAAAGCGCTTTTACCGCAAGGGTTCTTGTGTTCGCCATAGTTTAAAACTCCTTTAATTTAAAATATCAATCTCTTCTTCTGCCGCCAAAAAGAATTATAAGACGAAGAAGCTGTGCAAGAGATGCTACAAGCGCCGCAACATAGGTAAGAGCCGCCGCTCTGAGCACTCTTTTTGCTCCGGTAAGTTCATCACCATAAAGGATTCCGCTTCCTTCAAGAGTTTCCATAGCTCTTCTGGATGCGTTGAATTCGACCGGAAGGGTTACAAGCTGAAAAATCGCAAGGGTTGAAAAAAGGAAGATTCCGATATTGACAAGTCCCTGTGAAGAAAAGAGGAATCCGATAAGAATAATCGGAAGATAGAGCCATGAACCTATCTGGGTTATGGGGATTATCATTTCACGAATTCTGATGGGAGCATAGTTTACTGCATGCTGAACAGCGTGTCCCGCTTCATGGGCGGCAACACCGATTGCCGCAACGGAAGTGCTTCCATAAACGCTATCCGAAAGATTTATTGTTTTATTCTTCGGATTAAAGTTATCGGTAAGGTTTCCTGCAATGCGGCAAACGCTTACGTCATAGATTCCGTTTTGTCGAAGAATGTATTCCGCAGCTTCTGCTCCGGTCATTCCTCTTGTTGTTCCAACTTTGCTGTACTTATTGAAATTTGTATTAACCTGGCTCTGTGCCCAAAGTCCGAACAAAAGCGCAGGCAAAATCAAAATAAAATAATAAATGTCAAAACCGTAAAACATTACTGTTCACCCCTTTATTATTTTCCGAATACCGTTCCTTTTTCAAGGCGTCTGCCTCTTATGAAATCTTCTCCGGACATTTTATTTTTTCCCTCCGGTTGGACGGTTATAAGTTCGATTGCGCCGTTTTTGCATCCTACGATGCATTTTTTATTATCAAGAAGTTCTCCCGGATTTCCGGAAAAGCCTTCTGCAGCAACAGCTTCATGGATTTTTACTGTTTTTCCGTCAAGGAAAGTATAAGCAGTGGGCCAGGGATTAAGTCCGCGAACAAGGTTATGAAGTTCTTCCGGCTCTTTTCCAAAATCTACTTCGCCTATTTCTTTTTTGAGCATGGGCGCATAGGTTGCTTCTTCCTCATTCTGGGGCTCTGCGGTAACTTCGCCGTTATCGAAAAGTTCGAGAGTCTTTTCGATGGATTCTGCTCCAAGTTCTGCCATTCTGTCAAAAAGTTCTCCTGCGGTTTCGTTTTCGCCGATGGGGAGTTCGAATTTCATAATCATATCGCCGGTATCCATTCCCTCCGCCATAAACATGGTGGTGATACCGGTAACCTTATCGCCGTTTATTACAGACCACTGAATCGGTGCAGAACCGCGGTACTTCGGAAGAAGGCTTCCGTGCACGTTTACGTTACCGAGAGGTGCAACATCGAGCAAATCCTTCGGAAGAATTTTTCCGTATGCGGCAACAACGGTAAGGTCGGGTTTAAGTTCCTGCATGATTTTAAGAGCCTCGCCATCGCGAAGTTTTGCCGGCTGATAAACCGGAATACCGTGTTCCATCGCAAGAGCTTTTACTGCGGTTGGCATAACGATCTGTTTTCTTCCAACGGGTTTATCAGGCTGGGAAAAAACGCCGACTACGTTTCTTTTTGTATCAATAAGTCTTTTAAGGATTGCAGCGGCAAAATCCGGAGTTCCCATAAAGACAATTCTCATATCTTTCATTCTTCTTCCTCACCTTTTTCGATGGAAATATCTTTTGCAAGGTCAACAAAGCAAACACCGTTAAGGTGGTCGATTTCATGGCAGAAAGCTCTTGCTTTAAGCTCTCTTCCGCTGATTTCGAACCATTCGCCGTTTCTGTCCTGTGCGCGAACAGTTACAGCAAGGGGTCTTGTAACAGTGCCCCATTTTCCCGGGAAGGAAAGGCATCCTTCGTTTCCGGTCTGTTCGCCGGCTGTTGCAACGATTTTGGGGTTAATGAGTTCGATGACGCCGTCCTCATCATAGCAGTCAACAAGGCAGACTCTTCTCATAATTCCAACCTGGGGGCCTGCAATTCCGACTCCGTCTGCTGCATGCATGGTTTCTGCCATATCATCAAGAAGAGTCCAGAGTTTTTCATCGAATTTTTCAACCGGGCGGCATACTTTTCTAAGAATCGGGTCGCCGTCTTTAACTATATTTCTCAGTGCCATTGTTTTTTCACCTTTCCTGTCAGTTTATATCATATGGGTCTGCCATGACCTCAATTTTTGCATAATCTTTGTTTTTAGAAAATTCTTTAAGGGCTTCTCCCATTGTTTCAAAAAAAGCTTTATCCGGGCGATATTTTACTATCAGCTTCCAGCGGTATTTATCCGCAATTTTTGCAACATGAGAGGGAGTTGGGCCTAAAAGTCTTATTGGAATATCCTTCTTCATAACTTTTTCTTCAAGAAGCTTTGAAAAAGCTGCAGCTGCTTCCCTTGTTGTTTTATCTCCGGTTCCGGAAAAGAGAACAGAACCCATGGAGCAGAATGGAGGATAGAGCATAACTTTTCTGTTGATTATCTCGTCCTCATAGAACATTCTGTAATCCTGTGCACAGGAACGTTCTATTACGCTGTGCTCCGGAGAATGTGTCTGAATATATGCTCTTCCGGAAAGTTTTCCTCTTCCGCATCTTCCGATAACCTGGGTAAGAAGTCCGAAGGTTCTTTCATAGCTTCTGTAATCTCCGCCATAAAGGCTCATATCCGCCGCAAGAACACCAACCAGCGTTACGTTTGGAAAATCGAGGCCTTTTGCTACCATCTGGGTTCCGACCATGATATCGTATTTGCCGTCGGCAAAATCAGAAAAATGTTTATCATGGCTGAACTTCGCCATGGTGGTATCGAGATCCATTCGAAGAATCCTTGCATTCGGGAACTGCTCCTGAATCTGGTCTTCTACCTTTTGGGTTCCGCAGCCGGAATACATAACGTATTCACTGCCGCAGGCATCGCATTTTATGC
>JAFYOZ010000123.1 GCA_017547705.1 Oscillospiraceae bacterium | reverse complement strand
TTATGATACCGGAAATTATCATAAGAATCTTCTTTGCTTTCCGGGTTTTTGCTTTCTCCATCAAAAGGGCAATTCCCCAGGCGGAAGTTATTGAAGCCGCCATAAGAAAAACATAAACAGGTTCTCCCCAGGCATAGAAAACAAGGCTGTAGGCAAAAAGAACCGCGTTTTTAAATTTTTTGGGCACCGCAAAATATGTCAGAAGGACAAGCGGAAGAAAATAATAAAGGAAAGGAATGCTCGAAAAGAGCATGAACACACCTCCAGAAAATTTTAATAAAGCAGAAAGCGCTGTCCTTTATTCTTTGTTTTCCAAAGGACAAAGGACAAAGTTTTCTCTTTTAAAAGGGCGCACCGTTTTAAAAGATGCGCCCTTTTTCTGTCTTCAAAAAGAAGAATTATGCAATTGCTTCGCTGTAAACAACGGTTGCGCCGGGATATGCTGCAACAAGTTTTTCTTCGAAGGGGTTGATTGCATCGTTAACGCCGAAAGCAGCAAGAACATATTCGCTGCCGAAGGTTACAATTACCATTTTGTCGGGGAAACCGCACATCCACTGAGCGGAAGCGATTGCTTCGTGCATGGTTTCAGCAAATGCTGCTGCGTCTGCAACTTTGAAAGCGCCGCAGGTGAAGGAGTTGAGGTTCATTGCGTGAACAAGGGAAGCTGCTTCAACGATTTCGGAAGATGCATCAGCGGGAACGAGAAGAACGCCGGTGATGAAATCTGCGTTGGTAACAGTGCCGGGAGCGTTGTCAACCATGTTGTCATAATCGCCGCCCATGGAGAAGAATTTTTCGTCTTCGCCGAACTGGCCCCAAACGGTTTCGATGATTTCAAGAGCGGAACCTACGGTTACTTCGGTGTTTTCGGTTTCGCCTTCAGCAGGAGCGTTGTTTCCGCATGCTGCGAAAGAGAGTACCATGATCATAGCAAGTACAAGTGCAAGAATTTTTTTCATTTTGTTTTATTCCTTTCTTTTTTAAGCTTGCCGCCTTTCCGGCGGCGGTGTTTCGTTTGTTTTTTTGCGCGCTAAAAAAAGCGCATATATATTAAGTGTCCGAAATTTCAAAAAGTATTGCATGAAATTTTAAAAATTTTTATAAAATTTTTTGTTCCGGCCACAAAATACCGATTATTTTTCTTAATGAATAAATCTTTAAGGTATTTATTCCATTTTATATCCTGCTTTTTCAACCGCTTCGCGAATCGTTTCTTCCGGAATTTCTTCGCTCATTTTAACGGCCGCGTTATCGTAAAGGCAGGAAGCGGAAGCTTCGATAACTCCCGGAATGGATTCAAGAGCTTCTTTAACGTGTGCTTCGCAATGTCCGCACATCATTCCGGAAATTTTAAAGGTTTTTTCGATGATTTCCGGAGCTGCTTCTTCTTTTTCCGGGATTTCGGAAGTTTCTTTTACCGGAACTTCTTCCGGTTTTTCTTCGGGAGGATTTTTTTCTTCCAAAGCGGCTTCGGTTTTTTCAACCTTGTTTTTGCGTTTTCTGTCCTTTTTCGGATCGAAAATATCAACAAGGTTAAGTCGAAGCGCGTTGCTTACAACGCAGAAACTCGAAAGGCTCATGGCTGCCGCACCGAACATCGGGTTGAGTTCGAATCCGAAAGAAACAAGCGCGCCTGCCGCAACGGGGATTCCGATCGAATTATAAATGAATGCCCAGAAAAGATTCTGTCGGATATTGCGAAGGGTCGCACGGCCAAGGGCAATTGCCGCAGGCACATCCGAAAAGCGGCTTTGCATAAGAACAACGTCGGCGCAATCTATTGCAACGTCCGTTCCTGCGCCGATCGCGATTCCGATATCTGCGGAAGCAAGCGCGGGAGCATCGTTTATTCCGTCGCCGACCATTGCGGTTTTGCCTTTTTCCCTGAAGCGACGGACCGCTTCCTCTTTTCCTTCCGGAAGAACTCCGGCTATAACTTCGTCAACGCCAACCTGGTCTGCAATTGCTTTTGCAGTCTGTTCGTTGTCTCCGGTAAGCATAACGGTATAAATTCCCATATTTTTAAGACGGGAAACCGCTTCGGGGCTTTCTTCCTTTATTGTATCCGCAACAGCGATCGTTCCAAGGAACATTCCGTTTCCGCTGAAGAAGAGAGGAGTTTTTCCTTCAAAAGCACGTTCATTTGCTTTTTCGCCGCTCTCTTCCGGAACGGAAGCGGTGTTTTTTATAAAATCAAGATTTCCGCCGAAAACGGGGATCCCGCCCATTATTCCGGAAACTCCGCTTCCGGGAAGCGCATAGAAATCGGAAACGGCGGAAGTTTTTATTTCAAGTTCGTTACATTTTTCAATAACTGCTTTTGCAAGGGGATGTTCGCTTTTTTCCTCGACCGCTCTTGCAATTTTCAAAAGAGCGGCTTCGGAAACGCCTTCTCCAGCTCGCCCCTGCTGAGCGAATTGTATTCAAACGTATTTCTGATGGGTTCATTCTCCAGCCGGCGCTGGAATTCGTGGTTGCCGG
>JAFYOZ010000006.1 GCA_017547705.1 Oscillospiraceae bacterium | reverse complement strand
TCGGCCCAGAGAGGTCAGAAGCGAAAGCTGATGACAAGGGTGAGTCGGAAAGAAGCAGCTGCAGAGATTGAATCCGACGGAAGACGAAATGAAATTGCAGATGAGGCAATTCGTTAAGCTGTGTGTTGAAGCCAAAAGGCCTAAACCACTGCTTAATGATTCGCTGATAATAGAATTGAGTGGCTTCAACTTTTAAAGTTGAAGCCATTTTTTTTATACAAAAATTTATGACTTTGGGTAACGAAAGTATATGGTTTTCTGCTTGATATTTTTTTATAATGAAGTATAATTATATAGAATACTGCAGAAAAAGGCAGTAAGATAAGGGAGATATTTATGGAAAAAATCAGAATTCAAGATGACCTCTATACTTACATCAATCAGGAAAAAATTGATGAACTTGTTATTCCGGATGATATGCCGATGGCAGGAGGATTTGCTGCACTTAGCACCGATGTTGAAAAGCTGATGATCGGCGAATTTAACGATATGTGCAAAAACGGCGTATATCCCAACGAACATCTGGAAAGAGCATGCGCTTTTTATGCTCTTGCAAAGGACGTAAAAAGAAAGAAAAAATACGGAATCAAACCCGCACTTAAAAATCTTTCCATTCTTAAAAAGATTGGCACTATGCGCAGCTTTAACCTTCATACCAAGGAACTTATTCTGAAGGGTATTTCTCTTCCTGTAAGCATTGCTGTTGAACCGAACATGAAAGATACTACCCATCATTGTGTTATGATTCAGGGCCCCGGAGTTATTCTTCCGGATACTTCCTACTATGCAGAGGAGAGAAAAGAGCAGAAAGAAATGCTCATCAACCTTTGGAGCGGTATTGCAAAACAGGTTCTTACAATCGCAGGACACAGCGAAGAAGAATGCGATGCTCTGCTTAAAGATACCCTTGCTTTTGATGCTGTGCTTGCAAAATACGTTAAGAGCAACGAAGAATGGTCTGAATATACAAAAATGTATAACCCCATGAAGACCGGAAGAGTTGCAGGTATGGTTAAACCTCTTAACCTTAAAAAGCTTTTGGCAGACCTCTTTGGATTTGTTCCGGAAGAGATAATCGTTGCAGAACCCAGATACTTCAAAAACTTTAAAGAGATTTTTAATCTTGATACTTTTGAACTGTATAAAAACTGGGCATATGTAACAACTCTTATGGGAAATTGCCCCTATCTTTCTGAAGAACTCAGAGACCTTGGCGGCGCTTTCTATAGAGCACTTTCCGGTACCGCTGCATCCGCATCGCCCGAAAAATTTGCATACCAGCTTACTTCCGCAATGTACAGCGAGCCTATTGGTCTTTATTACGGCGAAAAATATTTTGGTGAAGAAGCAAAGAAAGATATTACCGAAATCGTAAAACAGATTGTTGCAACCTATCAGAAACGTATTGCAAACAACGATATTCTTGAGCAGGCAACAAAAGAAAAGGCCATTCTTAAACTTTCCAAAATGGGACTTAAACTTGCATATCCCGACAGAGTTGAAGAAATTTACAGCAAACTTGTTTTTGATGGCAGCAAATCCCTCTTTGATGCTGTATTGGCAATTAAGAGAATCAAGATTGAAGAAAACTTTGCAAAACTCGGAAAAGAAGTTGACCGCACCCATTGGGCAATGCCCGGACACATGGTCAATGCTTGCTATGACCCCTTTGTTAATGATATTACCTTCCCTGCTGCAATTCTTCAGCCGCCTTTCTATTCCATCAACCAGACCAGAAGCGAAAACCTTGGCGGTATCGGCGCTGTAATCGGTCATGAGATTTCTCATGCATTCGACTCCAACGGTGCAAAATGCGACGAACTCGGTAACCTTAACAACTGGTGGACCAAAGCTGACGAAAGAAAATTCAACAAGAAAGTTAACGCTATGATCAAACAGTTCGACGGCATCGAACTTCCTTGGGGAACTGTTAACGGCAAACTTACCGTAAGCGAAAACATTGCTGATAACGGCGGCGTTGCAGTAACTCTTGATATTATGTCCAATTCTGAAAACGTTTCTTTCGAAGAATACTTTGCAAACTGGGCAAGAGTATGGTGCCAGAAAGCAAAACCTGAATATAAGGCTCTTCTTCTTCAGGTTGACGTTCATGGACCTTGCTACCTCAGAGCAAACATGACTCCTAGAAACTTCCCGGAATGGTATGCTGCATTTAATGTTAAAAAGACAGATAAAATGTATCTTGCACCTTCCAAGAGAATTATCATCTGGTAATAAAAAATCAGACAGCCTTTTGGCTGTCTGCTTTTTGTTTTAATCGGAAATATAAGAATGCATATTTACATAAGGGGAACATGAACGCTCGATATGAAGCTGCTTTCCGTTTTTAAAAGAAAGCTCGATGCTTTTAACGGTTTGATCTTCATCTTCGGTAACGTTAAAATCCTTTGCAAAACTATTGATAAGTTTGGCATTGGGGAAAGAAATATGATAATATTCTGCAGAATCGGGGTCTTCGCGAAAAACTCCGCAGCGGATATGCTGGATAAAGAAATCTTTATCATAAATTTTGAGGGAGATGCCGTTATCCGAAAGATATATCATAATTATGGAATATCCGGAATAGAGAAACAGAGGATTTTCGGGATATTGGCTATCGCCGAGGTTATAAACCTCTTTAACGTATAATTGTTTGATATCCGGGCAGCTTTGTTTGATAAATTCGTAAAATTCTTTTGCGGTTTTAAATTCTTTTTTATCGGCCATAGGGTTCACCTCTAAGCTTTTTTTATAAGGTTATAATTAATTATACATTGGGAAAATAAAAAGGCAAGTTTTTTTGAATAAAATAGCTCGGCGTTATCAGCGCCGAGCTATTTTTTATAAATTCAGTATTATTTGGTGAAGTGATCAGGGAAAACATATTCCTTGCTTTCGATGACAACACCGGTATCGGAAAGGACTTTAACTGTTGCGATTACTTTTCCGATTTCTTCGGTTACACCGGAAACATTGATTCGCATGGTCTTTCCGGACTGGGCATAGACCTTGGCGGTAAGCTCATCGCTGAATCTGAAATCCATGCTTCCACCGTCCCATTTAAGGTTGATGACGATGCTTATTTTGTTATCTGTGCCGCCGTTATCGCTGAGGTATTGGGTGAATTTTGTTCCGAATGCGGGGCGAACATCAAGAGCAAAGGTGGTAGCGGTTGTAGCGGAATCGACCACAAAAGTCTGGTGTCTGATGTTTGCAAAAACATATCCTTCTTCTGTAAGAAGCGGCATCTGGCCGTTGCCGTAGTTAAAAACAACGTTTTCGAGAACATTAAGAATACCGGTTTTGGCTTTGCTGTTATCAACGATTTTGCCGATGGAAATAAAGCTTCCTGCGGTAAGCTTATATCCGTTAAGATCGAGGGTTATTTCGTCATTAATCGTAACGGTTTCTTCGTTGGTATCGGAAATAAGTTTTATGGTATCGCCGGATTTTGCCGCTGCAAGAGCTGCTTTAAGGCTTCCGTAGGCTGTTTCTCCGATGGAGGCAACATTAGCTGTGGAGGCGACAGCTTCGATAATAAAGGGGCTGAAATCGCTTACAACAAACATCATTCCGTAGGGAGTGAGAACGCCGTCAATATTTTCCTTTTTGTTGTGGCTGTCATCGTAGTGTTTAAGCTTCGGATGAAGCTTCAGTTCGAGAGCTTTTTCATAATCAAGGTCTTCGTCGATATAGCTATAGGGGATATAGATTATCTTTTTGCCTTCGGGAACTTCGCCGGTTGCCTCAAGCTGGAAGTAATAGGCGTATTCGTCGTTATATTTGCTCTGGGGATAATGGTTTACGTTAAGCTTCCAGTTTTTGCCGATGGGGGTTGCTTCGGTAACGCCGGTTCCGTAGTTTTCTTTGAGTTCCTCTTTGGTGACGGAAGAAGTGGTTGCTTTGTTGAGATAATCTTCGTATTTAACGTAGATAAATTCGCGTTTTGCGGGTTTTGCATTTTCATCGGTGGAGGTGTACCAGTCGATAATCATAGTCTGTTCGCCGCCGGCATTACCGGTGTACCAAACATCGATTCCGTCAATGTTTTCGCATCGGAAGTATGCTATATTGAGACAACGGGTTCTCCAATCGGTAATATCAAAGAAATCACCGCCCTGAATTACTACATCCTGATCGACAGGTTTCCAGGGGTCGTAATAATTTTTTGATCCGCCGCCGCTTTCGTTGATTTTAAAAGCAACATATTCAACTCCGTCGTTGGGAGGAGCAATGCTTATCATGGCGTTTGGTACATTGTAAACATCAAATTCTCTTGTGATATCAAATCCGGCATGGAATTTTCCGTTGGAAAGGCTCATGGTAAGGCCACCGTTTATAAGTACGCTTTCGTCAAGAGGATCTTCATTTTGTCTGTAATAGGTGATTCTGCTCAAATCGGTTATGGGTTCCCAGAGAATTTCGGCAAATACAATTCCCGGATCGAAATCAATCGTAAGATATTCGGTAATATATTCCGGTTTACTATCGGAAATTTTTGTTTTATCAATAATTTCCCATTCAACAGCATAAGTTTGACTGGAACCGCAGATTACGCCTTCTGCCTCACATCTTGTATTGATAGGATAAATTGTATTATAGTCGGATTCTCCTTTTTCTTTATAAC
>JAFYOZ010000122.1 GCA_017547705.1 Oscillospiraceae bacterium | reverse complement strand
TTTTGCGCGGCCGTCGCTGAACTCTTTTTCGACGGAAAGTCCGCGTTTTTCAAGTTCCGCGGAAATCTCGTTCCATGCGTGATAGGCTTTTTTGTATTCTCCGGTTTCCTCATAGCAAAAAGCGACGGAATATTTTGCGTCCAGGAACCGACAGTCGGCTTCAAAAGCCTTGTTCCAATGGGAATAAGCCTCGTCATATTTCTTTAGTTCGCGGCAGATATCGCCGGCATAGACGTGAAGATGGCTGTTATCCTCGAATTTTTCTATGCCTTTCATGCAGACGTCATAAGCCTCGTCATACCTTTTTGCAAAATAATAGGAGGCAACAAGCAGGGAATAGAGCATCTGATCATCGGGATTCTTTTCCACCGCTTCGGTGTATTCGGTAATATTCTGTTCGCTTTTTCCGAATTCGGAAAGCAGGGCGATTTTCTGTGAGCGTGCTTTGTAATAATTTTCCGAATCGATATTTTTAGATATTTCGGCGGACATATCGAGGAATTTTTCCGCCTTTTCGTTACAGATTTTTGCCATATAGTGATAAAGAACGCCGAAGGAACGAAGATCGTTTACGGAACAGCAGTCGGATTTAAAAAGCTTTTCAAACTCCGCTTCCGCAAGGACAAAATCTTCGGTTTTTCCGGTGAGTTCAAAAACCGCAAGAAGCCTTACGGCATAATTCTGATATGCGGTTATATTTTCCCGGAAAAGGTCATCGATGGTAACTCCGTAAAGTTTTGCAATTTCCGGAAGGAGCAGGGCATCAGGAAGAGTGTTCCTGCATTCCCAGCGTGAAACTGCCTGAGGACTGACACCGAGGATTTCCGCAACCTGTTCTTGAGTATAGTTCTTTTCGGTACGCAGTTTTTTTAGGTTATCAGCCAAAATGTTAGGATTCATATTTTCATCTCCATAAAAATTTTATCAGAAGCTTCTGATAAAATTATAGCCGACTAATCCGGAAAAGTGAATATCTTATTTTGCGAGAGAACTCTCATTTTCCGGGAGTAAAAATATTTTGTTATCCATAAAAATATTAATACTCTTGCAAACGGCATTAAAACAGTGCATAATGTATAGGTAATCTTTTTCGTAGTAAAGGAGAAAAGTAAAATGACCGAAGAAATGAGCGCAAAACTTGAAAAACTTGCGGAGCTTCAGAAAAAGCTCTATGCGTTTAAATATGCAACTTCTTCTATTTATCTTGATTCTGCAACTGTTGCACCGAAAGATACCGAAGAAGGCAGAGGAGAGGCTCTTGGTATCCTTACAGAATACATGTTTGATCTTTCCACAAAGCCGGAAACAATCGAGCTTCTTGAATATCTTAAAGAACACAGCGAAGAACTTACTGCTCACCAGAAAAGAGAAGTTGAACTTCTTCTTCGTGATAACGAATTTAAGAAAACCATTCCCGCAGAAGAATATATCGAATTCCAGAGAATTTTGAGCAAAGCAGAGGCTGTTTGGCATGAAGCAAAACTCAATAACGATTATGAGGCATTCAAACCCTATCTTAAAGATATTTTTGAATATAATATCCGCTTTGCTAAATATTATAAACCGGATCAGGAGCCTTATAATACCCAGCTTGATATGTTCGAACGCGGTCTTACCATGGAAAAATGCGATAAGTTTTTTGAAACTCTTCGCGAGCATATCGTTCCGCTTATCAAAAAAATCATGGCAACCGGAAAAAACGAAAAACTCCCGAAACTTACCGGTTTTGCTATCGAAAAACAGAAACAGCTTACTGAATATCTTATGGATTTCATGAGCATCGATCCTAATCATTGCGTTTGCGGAGAAACTGAACATCCCTTTACTCTCGAATTTACAAAGGACGACGTCAGAATCACCACACATTATCATGAGGATAATTTTGAATCCTCCATGTATTCCGTAATCCATGAAGGCGGACATGCTCTTTATGAGCTCGGCGGCGCTGATGAACATAAATATACCGTTGTTGCCGGCGGCGTTTCTATGGGAATCCATGAGAGCCAGTCCCGTTTCTTTGAAAATATTATCGGAAGAAGCGAAGCTTTTATCACTGCAGTTCTTCCTAAAATCAAAGAAATATTCCCGGAACAGTACGGTGATATCACTCCCAGACTTGCTTATGAAATTATCAACAGGGCAGAGCCTTCTCTTATCAGAACCGAGGCTGATGAGCTTACATACTGCCTCCACGTTATGATTCGTTATGAAATAGAGAAAAAGATGTTCGCAGGCGAGATTACTGTTGATGATATCCCTGCAGAATGGAACAGACTTTATAAAGAATATCTTGGAGTTGATGTACCCTCTGATGAAGAAGGCTGTCTCCAGGATAGCCATTGGTCCGGCGGCGCAGTTGGATATTTCCCTTCCTATGCTCTTGGCAGCGCATACGGCGCACAGATGCTTGCAAAAATGCGCGAGGATATAGATGTTGAAGCTGCAATAGCTTCCGGAAGCCTTAAACCTATTGCAGATTGGCTTAAAGATAAAATCCATCAGCATGCATGTATGTATGACCCGGAAGAACTTTTCCTCATGGTTTGCGGAGCACCGTTTGATCCGACTTACTATGTTGAATATCTTGAGAAAAAATTCAGCGACCTTTATGGAGTTTAATAACATTTTGAGAGGTAAAAAGTATTGAAAACTATTAAAACGCAATCAGCGTCATCAATGGATAATATCTATACTTTAGACGGAAAGGTTCCGCTGCTTAAATCAATTCCTTTTGGACTCCAACATGTTCTTGCGATGTTTGTTGCAAATATAGCACCGGTTATGATTGTAGCCGGTGCCTGCGGACTTAGTACAAAGGAAACAGCTTCTCTTATTCAGACTGCGATGATTATAGCGGGTATTGGTACTCTTATTCAGCTTTTTGCTGTTTGGAAGATAGGAGCAAAGCTTCCTATAGTAATGGGTATCAGTTTTACATTTGTTTCCGTCTTTTGCTATGTTGGTCCTCAATGGGGTTATGAAGCTATCATTGGTGCTGTAATAGTCGGCGGTATATTTGAAAGTTTGCTTGGATTTTTTGCAAAATACTGGACCAAAATAATATCACCGATAGTTTCTGCTTGTGTTGTAACGGCAATAGGTTTCAGCTTGCTTAGTGTTGGTGCAAACTCTTTTGCAGGCGGTTCCGGCGCATCGGATTTTGGTAGCGGACAGAACTGGATTCTCGGTTCTATAACTTTGGTCTGCTGCATTTGTTTCAATATTTTTGCAAAAGGACATCTTAAACAGCTTTCCGTTCTTTTTGGACTTGTTGTGGGGTATATAGCAGCTCTCTTTATGGGAAAAGTTGATCTTTCTTCTCTCGAAAGTATATCTTTCATATCCTTGCCGCAGATTATGCCTTATAAACCGGTATTTAATTTGAGTGCAATTGTTTCTGTTGCAATGATTTTTCTTGTTTCTGCAACAGAGACTATAGGTGATACCACAGCAATGACGAATACTGTTCTCAATCGTGAACCGAGCAAGAAAGAAATTTCCGGAAGCCTTACCTGCGATGGTATTATAAGTTCTCTTTCGGCATGTTTGGGATGTATGCCCATTACTTCATTCAGCCAGAATGTTGGTCTTCTTGCCATGACAAAAGTTATAAACAGAGTAACTATTGCCACCGGAGCGGGAATACTTATTCTTGCGGGTATTTTCCCTGCAATCGGAGCGGTTCTTGCAACTTTGCCTGAAGCGGTTCTTGGCGGATGCACAATTATGATGTTTGGTAATATTGTTATCTCCGGCCTTAGAATGATAGGTTCCTGCGGATATACCCAGAGAAATATCACTATCGCGGCTCTTTCGCTCAGTATTGGTCTTGGATTTACACAGGTTCCGGAAATGTTCAATATTTTTCCGGATATTATCCAAACTATTTTTGCAGAAAACTGTGTTGCAGTTGTTTTCCTTTCTGCAATTATTATGAATCTTGTTATGCCGAAAGAGAAATAATAAAATTATTTCAAAACAAAAAAGACAGCTTGTTTAAGCTGTCTTTTTTTGTTGAGATTTATTTTGAGCACGGTGCTCATTTGCTTTGCTCACCATAATATTTTGCGATGAGTTTGATCATTTCTACAGATTTATCCATCTGCTCAACGCTGGAAAATTCATATTTTCCGTGGAAGTTATAACCGCCGGTTCCAAGGTTAGGGCAGGGAAGACCCATGAAAGAAAGAACACAGCCATCGGTACCGCCGCGAACAGGATTGGTAACAGGTTCTGCGCCAAGTTCGCGAATTGCTTTCTGTGCGGTTTCAATAAGATGCCAATGATCTTTAATGATTACGCTCATATTTTTATAATCATATCCGGTTTCTGCAACAACAGTACCTTCGCCGTATCTGCGGTTGATTTCTTCTGCTGCGCGTTTGATATATTCAACGCGATAGGTGAGTTTATCGGAATCGTGGTCACGGATAATATAATAAATCTCTGCGTTATCACAGGTGCCTTTCATTCCGGTAATGTGATAGAAACCGTCATATTTATCGGTATGTTCAGGTCTTTCCATTTCCGGAAGAAGTGCATTGAATTCCATTGCAACAAGAGAAGCGTTGATCATCTTGTTTTTTGCGCTGCCGGGATGAACGGAAACTCCGTTAAAAACAACATGAGCGTGTGCAGCATTGAAAGTTTCGCATTCAACTTCACCGAATGCACCGCCATCAAGGGTGTATGCGTAATCTGCTCCAAAACGTTCGAGGTCGAATCTGTTTGCACCACGGCCGATTTCTTCATCAGGGGTGAATCCGACCATGATTTTTCCGTGTTTGATATCGGGATTTGCAAGAAGCTCTTCAGCTGCAGTAAGAATTTCTGCAATTCCGTTTTTATCATCAGCACCGAGAAGAGTGGTACCGTCGGTTACGATAAGATGCTCTCCTTTGCAATCTTCCATTTCGGGGAACTCTTTTACGGAAAGATAAATTTGTTCTTTTTCATTAAGAAGAACGTCGCCGCCGTTATATTCAACGATTTTCGGTTTGATATCGGTAAAGGGAACTTCGCGAACAACGTCCATATGGGCGATAAAACCGATTACAGGAGCATTTTCGCATCCTTCGGATGCGGGGATTTCTCCATAAACATAACCATTATCATCGATACAAACATTGGAAAGACCGAGTTCCTTCATTTCGTCAACAAGAGCCATACCGAGGATGGTCTGTTCGGAAGTGCTGGGACAGGTTTCGCTGTTTTCATCAGAAGCTGTAGGATATTGAACATATTTGAGAAGTCTTTCGTAAGCTTTCATTTTAACCTCCGGTTTTATAAACTTGATACATTAAATTATATCAAACAGTTGCGTTTTATGCAATGCCAAAAAAATAAGAAATATTTGTGAAAAATAAATAAAAATATAAAACAATTATTTTACAAAGTAGCGATATTTATTAAAACCCATTTACAAAAAGTGTAAAAAAAGCTATACTAGCATTAGTGCTAAATGGCAAAAAAGTTGCCGCACTAATTCTAATTCAGAGAGAAGGAATAATATGCGTACTATGCTTAAAATGATCGCTATTCTTTGTTGCCTCACACTCGTATTTGCTGGCTGCTCTGGCGGCGCAGATGTAGAGGCTGTAAATCTCAATGACTACACTCTTGAAGAAATCATTGCAAAAGCTCAGGAAGAGGGCGACGTTCAGTCCGTCGGTATGCCTGATACTTGGGCAAACTGGGGCGAATCCTGGCAGGGACTCACTGCTGAATATGGTATTACCCATACTGACGTAGATATGAGCTCCGCAGAAGAACTCAGCAACTTTGCAAATGACTTCACCAAAGACATCGGTGACGTAGGTCTTGCATTTACTCAGCAGGCTATCGATGAAGGCCTTGTACAGTCCTATAAGACTTCTTACTGGGATTCTGTTCCGGATTGGGCAAAAGATCCTGACGGTCTCTGGATGATCGCTTATACCGGTGCAACCACTTTCATTTATAACAACGATATCTGCGATGAACCCATGCCTACTTCTTGGGCAGACGTTCGTAACGGCTCCTATAAACTCACCATCGGTGACGTAGTTGGCGGCGCAACCGGCCAGGGCGTTGTAGTAGCAACTGCATACGCATTCGGCGGAAGCCTTGACAACCTTGAACCTGCATTCGAATTCTGGACTGAGATGGCAAAAGCTGGCCGTATCGATGCTGGCGATATCATCCCCGCAAGAATTCAGGCTGGTGAAGTTGAGTGCGGTGTAACCTGGTCTTATAACGCACCCGGATACAGAGACGGCGCAGCAAACTATAACATCACTATTGGTATTCCTACCGACGGTGCAATCCTTGTTGGTTATGCATCCATCATCAACAAAAACTCCGATACTCCTTTCGCAGCAGCTCTTGCAAGAGAATATATCTTCTCTGATGCTGGCCAGATCAACCTTGCTAAAGCAGGTGCAATCCCCACCAGAACCGATGTTGAAATTCCTGCAGAACATCAGATCTTCGCTCCCGAAACTTATGCAAACGCAGTAGGTATTTCTGATGCAGAGGCATATGCAGCAGCATGCGCAGAGATTTCCGTTTGGTGGAACGAAAACATCATCCCGCTTCTCTAATAGCTTTGATGTTTGAATTTTGAAAATTTACTCCATGAGTAATAAAAATGGGGCGTACTTTATAGCACGCCCCATTTTTTGAGTGAGGTGTTACCCTATGAAGAATGCTGCCGGCGGCAAAAAGATGACAAGCAAATATACATATTTGCTTGTGCTTCTGCCTTTCCTTATTGTTGTTGTCCTTTTTGAACTTCTTCCGCTGTTCATGCTCATAATTGACAGCTTTGGTTCGGACGTCAACAAAGAGGTTCTCTTTACCCTTGAAAACTACAAAAAAATATTTACTACTCTCAGCTATAAAACAGCTATTAAAAACAGCTTGATTATAACTTTTGTATCTACTGTCGCCGGAATTGTAATCGCATTCCTTGGTGCACAGGCGGCTCATAATTCCCGCGGTAAATTCAGAAACGCATTTATGACCGTTCTTAATATGACATCTAACTTTGCAGGTGTTCCGCTTGCATTTGCTTATATGATCATCATTGGTAATGCAGGTGTAATCAGACAGATTGCCAATGTTTACGGAATTCAATTTATCCAGAATTTTGATCTTTATTCGAGTAACGGCCTTATTTTAATGTATGTATATTTCCAGATTCCGCTTTCAACCCTTCTTTTGATTCCGGCTTTCAACGGTATCAGAAAAGAATGGCAGGAAGCAAACGTACTTCTTGGCGGAAAAAGCAGTACCTTCTGGTTTAAAGTAGGTATTCCGGTTCTTATTCCCAGCCTTTTTGGAACCATAAGCGTTCTTTTTGCAAATGCTCTTTGTGCATATGCAACTGCATACGCTCTTCTTATGAATAACTTCTCCTTGTTGCCGGTTAATATTTCCGCAACATTCACAGGCGATATCAAGAGCCAGCCTTCGCTTGGTGCAGCGCTCTCTGTCGTTATGATGATTCTTATGGTTTCTGTAATCCTTATTGATAACTACGTTGTCAAAAAGACAACTAAGTGGAAAACGAGGTGAGCAATATGAATAAATGGTCTAAAGTTTGCGCCAATATCGTAATGACCTGTGTTATCATATGGCTTCTCATTCCGCTTGTGGCGACTATTATATATTCTCTTTTCGAAGACTGGACAGGTATTATCCCTTCTGGCTTCACACTTCAGAACTATGTAACGATTTTCTCTAATGCAAAGTTCCTTACTGCAATTTATCAGACTGTTTTGCTTTGCATTATCCCGATTATTCTTACAATCGTACTTGTTCTTCTTGCACTTTTTGTTGTTACTATTTATTTCCCGAATCTTGAAAAATATCTGCAGATTCTCTGCATGATTCCTTATACAATTCAGGGCGTTATCCTTTCCGTATCTATTCTTTCTCTTTATGCAAAAAGCGGAACGATACTCGGAGAGAGAATGGTTATGCTTATCGGTGCATATTGCATCATAATTCTTCCGCATATTTATCAGGGCATTAGAAACAGTATGCATGCTGTTAATATGCCGATGCTTCTTGAGGCAGCAGAAATGCTCGGTGCAAGCAAGCTCTATGCTTTCTTCCGCGTAATAGTTCCCAATATTATTACCGGTATCACCGTATCTTCTCTTCTTGCGGTTGGTATCCTTTTCGGAGATTATGTTATCATCAGAAACCTTTCCGGAAGCGGCACCACAAACGTTCAGGTATTCCTTTACCAGACCATGAAATATTCGAGTGCGGAATCTTCTGCGGTTTTCGTTGTCATTATGCTTATGACTTTTGCAATAACCGCTCTTGTACTTTATTTGCAGAGCCGCAACAAACTCGAAAAAATCCAAAAAGAAGGGAGATAAGTTATAATGGCTTATATTCGTTTTGAAAATTTAAACAAATCTTTCGGAGATAACCATGTTCTTAAGGATATCAATCTTGATATTGAAAAGGGCGAACTTGTAACCCTTCTTGGTCCTTCCGGATGTGGTAAATCAACTCTTCTTCGCTGCCTTTCCGGACTTGAAAAAGTAACCAGCGGTAAAATTTATCTTGATGGTGTTGATATTACTGATGTCGATCCTCGTGATAGGGGAATCGGCATGGTTTTCCAGCAGTATTCTCTTTTCCCGAACATGAGCGTTAAAGATAACGTTGCATTCGGTCTTAAGATGAAAAAAGTTCCGAAAGATGAAATCGAGAAAAAAGTAAAGCAGATGCTTGAAATTGTTGGTCTTTCTGATAAAATCGATCAGTTCCCGATGCAGCTTTCCGGTGGTCAGCAGCAGCGTGTTGCTCTTGCTAGAGCAATTGTTACTGAACCTAAAGTTCTTCTTCTTGATGAACCGCTTTCTGCAATCGATGCTCTTCTTCGTCATAACCTTCAGATTGAAATCAGAAGAATTCAGAAAGAACTTAATATTACCACCATTTTCGTAACTCATGACCAGGATGAAGCAATGGTAATGTCCGATACCATTCATCTTTTCAATGCAGGACATATTGAACAGTCTGGCAGCCCTGTAGATCTTTATGTAACACCCAGAACTAAATTCACCGCTTCTTTCATCGGAAACTATAATCTGCTTCCTGCAGAAAAATTCGGAAAAGCCTGCGGAGAAGAAATCGGTTGCGAGGATGTTGCAATCAGACCGGAAATCGTAAAACTCAGCAAAGAACCGGTTGAATCCGATACTTGCTATCAGCTTAAAGGTACTATCACCAGCTTTATTTCTCATGGTAACGTAATTCGTTTCCGTGTTGAAAATGAAGATATCTGGCTCAACTCCGATATCGTATTCGAACGTGAGCTTGCTTTTGCTGAGGGCGACGAAGTCTATGTAACCGTTGAAAAAGACCTTGTTATTAAACTTTGATAGAGTTATAATTATGGCGAAGCAGCGCCGGGAAGAGGAGTGCTTCCCGGCGCTTTTATTAAAATAATATTTTTTTGGAGGCAGTTATGACTAAAATTTATGCTCATCGTGGTTTTTCCGAAAAATATCCTGAAAATACAATGCTTGCTTTTAGAAAAGCAGCAGAACTTGGCGTTGAGGGTCTTGAAATAGACGTTCATCTCACTAAAGACGGCGAACTTGTTGTAATGCATGATGAAAATACAGTTCGCACGACCGGCGTTAATGCTTTGATAAAAGACCTTACTCTTGAAGAATTTAAAGCTCTTGATGCAGGATTTGTTAAAAAAGGTGAATTTGAATTTGAGGCACCGCCGACCCTCAGAGAAGTTTTTGAACTGATGGCAGAAACCGGTCTGGAATGCAATATTGAAATCAAGAGCGGAGTTTTTGAATATCGCGGAATCGAGAAAAAAGTTCTTGCTCTTATGGATGAATTTAAACTTCGTGATAAAATCATTATCAGTTCCTTCAATCATTTTACCTGCACCCGTTTTAAAGAACTTGCCCCTGACGTAAAATGCGGTTTTCTTGAAGAAAGCTGGCTTATTCATCCCGGTGCATATACCAGAAACAGGGGAGTAGAATGTTTCCATCCGTTCTTTAACTGCCTTAACCATGAAAATATGCAGGATCTTCGCAATAACGGAATTGAAATCAACGCATGGACCATCAATGATGAAGAGGATATGAAAAAAGCTCTTAAACTCCAGCTTGAAATAGCAATCACTAACTGCCCGGATAAATTCCTTGAAATCAGAAAGGAAGTATGCGGAGAATGATGCGTGTTGCACATAGAGGCCTTGCAGGTCTCTATCCTGAAAATACAATGATTGCATTTGAAAAATGCCTTGAATATAATCCGGAAGCAATCGAAATGGATGTTCAGATGACAAAAGACGGTGAACTTGTTGTTTTCCATGACGAGGAAGTTTCCAGATGCACCGGAGCAAAAGGCTGGGTTAAGGATATGACCCTTGCTGAAATGCGTGAACTTGATCCGTCCAACGGCTTCGATATTCATGATCAGAAAATACCTACCCTTGATGAGTATTTTGACTTGGTAGAGGACAGAGATCTTGTTACTTTTGTAGAGCTTAAAAACAGCTTTATAACTTATGACGGAATGGAAGAAAAGGTTCTGGAATGCATCGACAGACATAATCTTCGTAAAAAAGTTATAATTTATTCTGCAAATCACTATTCTGTAATGAAATTTAAAGCAATGGCTCCGGATATTGAGATTTGTTTTCCTTTTGATAACTGGATTTTTGATTATGGTGAATATTGCGAAAAGCGTAATGTTACTATAACTATTCCGTATCACTTTGCACTTACTCAGGAAATAATGGATGACTTCCATAAACATGGTGTAAAGGTATATCCCTGGACAGTTGATGAACCGGAGGAAATGCGCAGAATGCTCGATATGGGCGCAGACGGAATGCTTACCAACAGGATAGATTTGCTTACAGAACTCAAATAAGTATTAAAAAAGCCGCCCAAAGGGCGGCTTTTTTAATACATTCTTATTTTATCTTCCGAAAAGTTTTGCAAGAGGTTCAACAACTTTTTTGAGGTCAGAAATTGCATTGTTAAGGGTTTCGATATCTATTTGTTCGATAGTTTCGAGAGCGCCGTCAACACCTTCGAGAGCTTCTTTAAGTGCGTCTCCGCTTTCTGCAATAAGTGCGTTTGCGTTGTTAAGAAGTTCTGTTATGTTGGATTCATCAAGAACGGTATTGAGTTCATGGGTAAGAACGGTTATTTCTGCGATAGCGGAGTTTGCTTCTTCAAGAACGCCGCCAACCTGGACGCTGAGAACTATTAAAGCGATTGCAACAATGAGCATAAGAACAGAAATAATAATTGTTTGCTTTTTGATCCATGCGCTTTGTTTTTCAAGAAGTTCGGTCTGCTTAAGGCTCTGTTCATAAATAAGCTGCTGAAGATTTTCATCATTGTTCATAAAAATACCTCCATTATGATACTATTCCGGCAATTCCGAAGGAAAGAATACCCATAATAATTCCGCAGGTGATAACACCGAGAAGAATTGCCACAGTGGATTTTAAAACTCTTAACTGCAAAAGTGTTGCCACAAGAGAAGCTGTCCATGCGCCTGTTCCGGGAAGTGGAATTGCAACAAAAAGAAAAAGGCTTAAAAGTTCAAGATTATTGACTTTTTTTGCTTTTTTGTTTCCGTGGTCAATTATTTTTTGAAAAATAAATCCGATTTTAGGTATCTTGGAAAAATAAACAAGAACAGTTTTTGCAAATTTAATTAAAAATGGAACGGGGAGTATGTTTCCCAATACACAGCATACGAGAGAGGGAAGAAAAGGAAGTTCCGCAACGGCGGCGTATATCATCGCTCCGCGAAGTTCAATAAGCGGAACCATAGATATCAAAAATAAATATATGTAATCTGTCAGAAAAATCACTCCTAATAATGATATTTTTATTTTAAATGATATCACTTTAAAAGTAAAGTAAAATAAATTATAAAACCTCTTTTATTTATAATGATTTTGTGATATTATTAATCTGTATTTTTATGACTGGGAGGAAACTATGAAAAAACTTCTTTCTATTTTGCTTGCCATTATGATGATGGTATCTATGTTTGCAGGATGCTCCGACGAGCCGGCAGATGCGGTTGTTGATGAAAATATCAGCAGCAACGACAGCAATATCGTTATGGAATCTGTTAACAAATATCTGACTGTTATTGTTTATGACAGAGGCAAAGATGAACCCTATGATAAAGAATATTGGGAAAGTCTCGTAAATCTCTTTGAAAGCTCAAATCAGGGCGTTACTGTTGAACTTATCTTTACAAAAGACGCCGCTTATGAAGTTCGCGAAAGAATCCTTTCCGGAAATTCTCCGGATCTTGTATTCCTTCCGGCAAATGAAGAAAGCGGTGTTACTGAAGCACTTATCAAAGATAAAGCAATGACCGCTCTTACCGATATCGAAAGTGTATATACCAATATCCCTTTCAATAACAATATTTGCAAACCTTATGACGATGGCGTTACATATATTGCTCCTGTTTTCTTTGAAGAAGTTGGTCTTATCTATAACAAAGAACTTCTTCAGAAAAACGGATTCAGCATTCCTAATACCTGGGATGATTTTATCGCTATTGCAGAAGCATGCAAAAATAAAAACTTCTCTTTCTTCACCTATGCGGGAGCACAGCCGGATGAATTCACCGATATCTTTGCTGCTGCACTTATAGGAGAAATCGGAGAGGAAGAAGTTGCAAAACTCCTTTCCTACGATGAGGAAGCATGGAACAACGATGCAGTAAAAACATTCATCGAGAAAATCGAGGAAATTAAAACGCTCGTAGTATCCGGAAGCAGCACCAAATCTAAAGCTGATGTTAAAGATGCTCTTAAAAACGAAAAAGCACTCTTTATTTCCGGAACCCAGGCAGACCTTGATGAACTTAATAAAGACGGAGAAAAATATGCAATGTGCGCATATCCTACTCTTTCGGGAAATCAGACCAGAATGGTAACTTTCTCCGAAATGTATATCCCGATTGAAGCAAAAGAACCGGAACTTGCAAAAGAATTTATTAAACTTATTTATATGGATATGAGCGCATCTTCCGAATATCCCACCGCAATGTTTTCTGCTGAATTTGAAGAGAAAAACGCAGCAAACGTAAGTCTTGCTGATGAATTCTGCAAAGAGATTGTAGAAGTTTTTAAATCTAAAAACGATGCAGACGGTTTTGCTGAAAAAATGCTCGAATACATTAAAGAATACTGATACATAAATCAAAAGGAGATTTGACATAATGGATAAACCTAAGTTTTATATAACAACGGCCATTGCTTATACTTCCAGAAAACCTCATATCGGCAACAGCTATGAAATCGTTCTTACCGATGCTATTGCAAGATATAAAAGAATGCAGGGATATGATGTTTTCTTCCTTACCGGTACCGATGAGCACGGACAGAAAATTGAAAAATACGCTGCAGATTCCGGCGTAACTCCTAAAGAATACGTTGATAAAGTTGCGGGCGAAATTAAAGAAATCTGCGATCTTCTTAATACAACCTATGACCATTTCATCAGAACCACTGATGATTATCACGAAAAAACTGTTCAGAAGATTTTCAAAAAACTTTATGACCAGGGTGATATCTATAAAAGCGAATATGAAGGTCTTTATTGCACTCCCTGCGAATCTTTCTGGACTGAAAGCCAGCTTGTTGACGGAAAATGCCCTGACTGCGGTCGCGAAGTAAGCAAAGCAAAAGAGGAAGCATATTTCCTCCGCCTTTCCAAATATCAGAAACAGCTTGAAGAATTTATTGAGAGCAACGAAAACTTCATTTATCCCGAAGCACGTAAAAAAGAGATGCTCAATAACTTTATTAAACCCGGTCTTCAGGATCTTTGCGTTTCCAGAACTTCTTTTAAATGGGGTGTTCCGGTAACTTTTGATGATAAACATGTTATCTATGTTTGGATTGATGCTCTTTCCAACTATATCACTGCTCTTGGATATGATCCTGACGGCAGCTCTGAACAGTATAAAAAATACTGGCCCGCTGATGTTCATATCATCGGTAAAGATATTGTAAGATTCCATACTATTTATTGGCCTATTATGCTCATGGCTCTTGGCGAACCTCTTCCTAAACAGGTTTACGGCCATCCGTGGCTCCTTTTTGGTGAGGATAAAATGTCCAAATCCCGTGGCAACGTTATTTATGCAGATGATCTTACCAAAGTTTTCGGCGTTGATGCAGTTCGTTATTATCTTCTTACCGAAATGCCTCATGCAAACGACGGTTCCATCACCTATGAGGCAATGATCGACAGATTTAATACCGATCTTGCTAATACTCTCGGCAACCTTGTTAACCGCACTGTTGCAATGCAGAACAAATATTTTGACGGTGTTATCCAGTCTGCAGATTTCTGCGAAGAACTTGATGAAGATCTTAAGGCTTCCGCAAAGAAAGCTATCGAAGGATTCGATAAAAACCTCTCTGAGTATAAGATGAGCGATGCAATCGACTGCATTATGGATTTTGCAAGCCGCTGCAATAAATATATCGATGAAACAACTCCTTGGGCTCTTGCAAAAGACGAAGAGAAGAAAGCAAGACTCGGAACTGTTCTTTATAACCTTCTTGAAGGAATCAGAATCCTTTCTGTACTCATTGCTCCCATTATGCCCGATACTACCAAAAAGATTGCTGAACAGCTTGGCATAGAAGTTCCTTCCTATGAAAGCATCCAGAACTTCGGCGGTCTCGAAGCTGGCAAAAAAGTTGGAATTGCAACTCCTCTTTTCTCTAGAATCGATAAAGAAAAACTTATCGAGGAACTTGAAGCAGCACATAAAGCACAGCTTGAAGCAGAGAAAGCAGAAGAGAAACCGGTTATTGAACTTCAGCCCGAGATTGCAATCGACGATTTTACTAAAGTTGAGCTTCGCGTAGCAAAAATTCTTGAATGTGAAAAAGTTCCGAAAGCAAAAAAACTCTATAAAATCCAGCTTGATGACGGAATGGGCGGAAGACAGATAGTTTCCGGTATTGCACAGCACTATACTCCCGATGAACTTATCGGCAAAAAAATCGTTGTTGTTGCAAACCTTAAACCCGCAAAACTTTGCGGAGTCGAATCCTGCGGAATGCTTCTTGCAGGAGACAGGGAAGACGGTTCCGTTTGTGTAACCTTTATTGATGATTCCGTACCGGTAGGAACGAGGCTCCACTAATGGAATACAGAGGAATCTTCGATACCCATGCTCATTATGATGATGAGAAATTTGATGAAGACCGTGACACCGTGCTCAAAAATCTTAATGAGCACGGCGTTTCCTTGGTAGTTGATCCTGCTTGCGATTTGGAAAGCTGCGAAAAAACTCTTGAACTTTCATCAAAATATGATTTTATATATTCTGCTGTTGGAGTCCATCCCCATTCTGCAGAAAGCGACGGAAACGGAGATTGGCTCCAGAAGATTCGAGAATTTGCAAAAAATAAAAAAGTTGTTGCAATCGGTGAAATCGGTCTTGATTATCACTATGATTTTTCTCCGAGAGAAAAGCAGAAAGAGGTTTTTGCTGCACAGCTTGAACTTGCAAACGAACTTGATCTTCCGGTAATCATACATGACAGAGAAGCTCATGCGGATACTCTTGAACTTGTTAAAAAGTACCGTCCTAAAGGTATTATTCATTGTTTTTCCGGTTCTGCAGAAACCGCAAAAGAATTTATAAAACTTGGAATGTATATCGGTTTTACCGGTTCTGTTACTTTTAAAAATGCAAATAAGCTTCTTCTTGCAGCAAAAGAGGTTCCGGATGACAGAATCCTTCTTGAAACGGATTGCCCCTATATGGCACCTGTTCCTTACCGCGGACAGAGATGTGACAGCACTCTTATTCCTGCAACAGCAGAAAAACTTGCAGAACTTCGCGAAACGGATGCTCAGACTCTTATTGATATGGCAAGAGAAAACGGCATGAGAATTTATGGAATAAATTCGGAGGAATTAAAATGAGAATCAGAAGAAAACCTTGGGCAAGACCTGAACTTGCTGAATGGGAAAACTGTATAGATGTTCCGGCAGAAAACCGTGGAAAATGGCATTCTGTTTTTAAGAACGATGCTCCGCTTATGATTGAACTCGGATGCGGAAAAGGCGGTTTTATGTCCAAACTTGCAGTAGCGCATCCGGAAATAAACTTTATTGCCGTTGATATTAAAAGTGAGATGCTCGGTCTTGCTATGAGAAATATCAAGCGCGAATATGCTGCAGTAAACAGGGAAGTGGATAACGTATATATCTTCAGCCAGGAAATTATGCTTATCAATAAAGTTTTCTCAAAAGAGGATATGTGCGACAGAATTTACATAAACTTCTGTAACCCCTGGCCTAAAACTCATGACCATAAGAAACGTCTTACTCATAACAATCAGCTTATGCAGTACAGAGAGTTCCTTAAAGACGGAGGAGAAATCAGATTTAAAACCGATAACGACGATCTTTTCCTTTCTTCCAAAAGGTATTTTACCGAATGCGGTTTTGAACTTACCTTCGTAACGGAAGATCTTCATAATTCCGGTTTTGAAGATAATATTATGACTGAACACGAAAAGATGTTTTCTGAGCAGGGAATACCGATAAAATTCCTTATTGCAAAAAAATTAACGGTCAGTCCCTTCGAAAAAGAGGTCAGTGATACTGAAAAAGAGGTCAGTCAGTTCGAAAACGAAGCCAATCAGCCTGAAAATGTGAACGAAAATTAAAAAATCGTGTATATCAGCAAAAATATGCTCTAAAATGATTGACTTTTAACGGCATATAGTATAAAATATTATTAGCACTTAAAAAGAAAGAGTGCTAACTGATTGTTTTTAATAAATAACATATATTTAGGAGGATTTCCAATGAACGTAAAACCCCTTGGAGACAGAGTTGTTATTAAAATGGTAGATTACGAAGAAAAAACCAAAGGCGGTCTTTTCATCACTGCTAACGCACAGGATAAACCTGAAATTGCAGAAGTTATTGCAGTTGGCCCCGGCGGCGTTATTGACGGCAAAGAAGTTGAAATGCAGCTTAAAGTCGGCGATCACGTAATCATGGGCAAATATGCAGGTACTTCTGTTAAAATTGATGGAGAAGAAATCATCATTCTTTCTCAGAACGACATCCTTGCAGTTGTTGAAGATTAATCAAGTTAGTTAACTTTTTCGGAGGTAATATATATGGCAAAACAGATGCTCTATGGCGATGACGCAAGACGCGCTCTTCAGTCTGGTATCGACCAGCTCGCCAATACTGTAAAAATCACCCTCGGCCCTAAAGGCTGTAACGTAGTTCTCGATAAAAAATTCGGAACTCCTATGATCTGCAACGACGGTGTTACCATTGCAAAAGAGATTTCTCTTCCTGATCCTTTTGAAAACATGGGCGCACAGATCGTTAAAGAAGTTGCTGAAAAAACCAACGATGCAGCAGGTGACGGTACCACCACCGCAACTATCCTTGCACAGGCTCTTGTTCGCGAAGGTATGAAAAACGTAACCGCTGGTGCAAACCCCATGCTCGTAAAACGCGGTATTCAGAAAGCAGTTGATGTAGCAACCCAGGCTGTTCTTGGTAATGCAAAAGCTGTTTCCGGTTCCCAGGATATTGCAAGAGTTGCAACTATCTCCTGCGGCGATCCCGAACTCGGTGAACTTATTGCAAAAGCAATGGAAAGAGTTACTACCGACGGTATCATCACTGTTGAAGACAGCAAAACTGCTAACACCTATATCGAAGTTGTTGAAGGTATGGAATTCGACCGTGGTTACCTTTCTCCTTATATGGTAACCGACGCAGACAAGATGGTTGCTATCATCGAAGACTGCTCCATTCTTCTTGTTGAGAAAAAAATCTCCTCTTTCCAGGAACTTGTTCCGATTCTTGAACAGACCATGAAAGCAGGCAAAAAACTTCTCATCGTTGCTGAAGATATCGACGGCGATGCTCTTACCAACCTTATCGTTAACAAACTCCGTGGTACTCTTAACGTTTGCTGCGTAAAAGGCCCCGGCTTCGGCGACAGAAGAAAAGAAATGCTCCTCGATATTGCTGCTCTTACCGGTGCAACCCTTGTTTGCGATGATATCGGTCTTAACCTTTCTGAAGTTAAACTTAACCACCTTGGCTTTGCTAAAAAAGTTAAAGTTGACAAAGATAAAACCCTTATCGTTGACGGTGCAGGCACCAAAGAAGAAATCCAGGGACGTATCGCTGTTATCAAAGCTTCTTATGAAACCGCACACAGCGATTATGACCGTGAAAAACTTCAGGAAAGACTTGCAAAACTCGTTGGCGGTGTAGCAGTTGTTAAATGCGGCGCTGCAACCGAAACCGAAGCAAGAGAAAAGAAACTCCGTATCGAAGACGCTCTCAACGCTACCAAAGCAGCAGTTGAAGAAGGTATCGTAGCAGGCGGCGGTGTTGCTCTTGTTAACGTAATCGGCGAAGTTGAAAAACTTCTTGCACATACTTCCGGCGATGAAAGAACCGGTGTTTCCATCGTTGTTCGTGCTCTTGAAGAACCGATGCGTCAGGTTGCAGTAAACGCAGGTCTTGACGGTTCTGTTGTTATCGATAAAGTTCGCCGTTCCAGAAAAGTTGGTTATGGCTTCAACGTATTTACCGAAGAATTCACCGACATGATCGAAGCAGGTGTTGTTGACCCTGTTAAAGTAACCCGTTCTGCACTTAATAACGCAGCATCCGTTGCAGCAATGGTTCTTACCACCGAAAGCCTCGTAACTGAAAAACCCGAATATCAGGGCAGATTCATTAACGAAGTTGCTGAAAAAATGCACCAGGTTCCGAAACCCTCTGGTAATTGGTAATCTGAATAATAAAATTAAAAGGCTTCCCTTTCGGGAAGCCGTTTTTGTGTATTGTTATGGTTTTAATATTTGATTTTCATAAAACCTTCGCATTTCATTTCGGAATAGGGAAGGAAGCCGCAGGATTTATAAAAAGCAACCGTTTTTTCGGTACAGTCTGTAACAAGCTGTGTTTGATAAACATCCGGATAAATTTTGAGCATGGAATCCAGAAGCTTTGTTCCGATTCCGTTACGCTGGTGCTCCGGATGAACGAGGATATCCTGTATAAATAAAACAGAATATCCGTCACCGACAGCGCGGATTATTCCGACGAGCATTTCGTTATCATAAGCACCGAGTATTTTTAATGAATGCTCAAATGCGTGCTCAAGCATTTCTGGTCGGTTTGTGTATGAGCACCAGCCGACGCTTTTATATAAATTCAGAATTTCATCTGCATTATATCCGATATATTCTTTGATTTTAATATCCATTATATTCTCCGTTGCAAAAAAGCCGCCCTTTGGGCGGCTTTTGTTTAATTATTCTTCAACTTTTCCAAGCTGACGATCGAGCCAGGTTGCAGCAAGATCGAGAGAAGCATAAAGACCTTCGCGTTCTGCACGTTTAACAACCATTTCGGTAGGAGCAGCGTTAGGGTCGGTGGACATCATCTGAAGAGTGATGTGGCCGGCAACTTCGGTTCCTGCGGTTTCGGTTGTATTATTAATCTGGAGCATAACAACGTATGCATCGCGCATATCTCCATAATAAAGAATCTTTTTGCTTCTGACAAGGGGACGGCCCTTGTAAGTCATAAACTGTTCAGACATATTATCCTCCAAAATATCAATCGTTGAGATAAGTTTTTACCAAAATCTGAAGAAGCTCATCGCGGTCGATTCTGCGGATAAGGCTTCTTGCGTTATTATGAGTGGTAACATAGGTCGGGTCTTCGGAAAGGATGTATCCGACTATCTGGTTGATGGGGTTATATCCTTTTTGGCGGAGTGCATCATAAACAGTTGTAAGAATCGCTTTAATCTCTTTTTCTTTATCCTCTCGGATGGAAAAGGAAATGGTAGGTTCGTTCACGGAAAATCCTCCTCTCGTTTTTGCATCTTTGCAAAACATAAAATTATCACATATATATTCTACATCAAAATTCATTTTATAGCAAGAGATGTTATGCAAAATTTTATTAAAATCATGAAGGAATATATTAATTTTGGTATATGAAAAATATTTTCTATATGTTATAATCAATATATAAAATTTTTTGGAAGAAAAAAGCTTCCGATGTGAATTTTTAAAGAGAGGGAAAACTTATGGCAAAGCTCTATTTTAAATACGGAGCAATGGGCAGTTCAAAATCTGCACAGGCTCTTATAACAAAATACAATTATGAAGAGCGCGGAATGAAAGTCTGGCTTATTAAACCAAAGACAGATACTCGCGACGGACAAAATATTCTTAAATCCAGAATCGGTCTTTATGCTGTTGCGGATGAAATTGCCCTTACCGATAGCATTAAGGAATGTTTTAAAGAACACAATGACTGCAATGTAATTATTGCAGACGAAGCACAGTTCCTTTCTCCGGAACAGATTGATGAGCTTCGCGATATTGTCGATGAGATGAATATTCCGGTAATGTGCTTTGGACTTCGCACAGACTTTATAACAAAGCTTTTCCCCGGAAGCATGCGACTTTTTGAGGTTGCCGATTCCATCAGCGAAATAAAAACTATTTGCGATTGCGGCTCTAAAGCTACCGTTAATGCAAGAATGGACGATAACGGAAATATCGTTACCGCGGGTGATCAGATTTGTATCGGCGGTAATGACAGATATATTGCAATGTGCCATAAATGCTGGAAAAAAGCCATTGCTGAACAGAAATAAGGAGGAAAAAACTATGTCTAACAATTATCCTACCCCGCATATCAATGCAACTCCCGAAGATTTTGCAAAAACCGTTCTTATGCCCGGAGATCCCCTCAGAGCAAAATATGTTGCAGAAAAATACCTTGAGGACGCAAAACTTGTAAACAATGTTCGCGGAATTCAGGGATATACCGGTACTTATAAAGGCGTAAAAGTTTCTGTTATGGCAAGCGGCATGGGTATGCCTTCCATTGGCGTATATACCTATGAACTCTTCAATTTCTTTGAAGTTGATAACATCATCAGAATCGGTTCCGCAGGCGGAATGGGACTTCCCGTAGGTACTATTGTTGCTGCACAGGGTTCCTGCACAACCTCCAACTATGCTTCTCATCTTGAACTTCCCGGAGTTTTTGCTCCCATTGCAGACTTCGGTCTTCTCAGCGCACTTGATGATACCGCAAAAGAGAAAAACGTTGATGTAAAAGTCGGAAACGTTGTTTCTTCCGATGTTTTCTATAAAGATGACCATATGGGTTACGTTAAAAAATGGCAGAAAATGGGCGTTCTTGCAGAGGAAATGGAATCTGCCGCTCTTTATATGAACGCTGCAAGAGCAGGCAAAAAGGGCCTTTGCGTTTGCACTATCACCGACGACATGATTAGCGGCGAAGGCATCAGCGCAATGGACCGCCAGACCAAACTTGATGAGATGATCACTCTCGTTCTTGATATGGTTGTAAATATCAGCAAATAATTTTGATTTTGTTTTTGAGCACGGTGAAAAATTCTCCGTGCTCAAAAATGCATCTGAATAAAAATAATCTTGAGAAGAGGATTTGTATGTTAGTTATCGGTATTGCAGGAGGAACAGGAAGCGGTAAAACAACCTTTACCGAAGCACTTGTTGATATCTTCGGAAAAGATGTAACCGTTATCCATCATGACAACTATTATAATGTAAATGATCATCTTTCTTATGAGGAAAGATGTAAAGTAAACTATGACCATCCGGATTCTTTCGAAACTTCTTTGATGATTGAGCATATTAAAAGCTTAAAAGAAGGAAAATCCGTTGATGAGCCGGTTTATGATTTTACAGTACATAACCGCGATAAAGAAAAGACCATCAGGCTCGATCCTACAGAAATTCTCATAATTGATGGTATTCTTATCCTTGCGGATAAAAAACTTTGTGATCTCATGGATCTCAAAATTTTTGTAGATACCGATGCTGATGTTCGTCTTGGAAGAAGAATTCTTCGCGATATGAACGAGAGGGGAAGAAGCATTGATTCCGTTCTTACCCAGTATGAGGAAACTGTTAAACCTATGCATGAGCAGTATGTTGAACCGAGCAAGAAAAATGCGGATATAATTATCCTCGAAGGCGGTAAAAATAAGGCTGCAATCGGTCTTTTTGCCGGATATATTAAAGATTATTTGAAAAAATGATTAAAATGCACCTTATAAAGGTGCATTTTTTTATAATTTTCCATTATTTTAAACAGAAATTACAAATCCACTTGAACTATTTATATTATTGTGATATATTAAAATTACTGTGAATAAAAATTTACACAGGGGAGGAAAAACAAATGAAAAAAATTATTGCACTTGTTCTTGCAATGGTAATGGTACTCTCTTTCGCAGCTTGCTCCAATGATGCTGGCTCCGAAAACGCAGGAGAATACTCCGTTGCTATGGTTACCGACTACGGCGATATCAACGACCAGTCCTTCAACCAGACCACTTATGAAGCATGCAAAGAATTCTGCGAAGCAGAAGGCCTCAAACTCGAGTACTTCAAACCCGCAAGTGACTCTGACGACGACCGTATTGCTCAGATCGAGAACGCAATCGACCAGGGTTACAACGTAATCGTTCTTCCTGGTTATGCATTTGCAAACGCAATTATCGGCACTGCAGATAACTATCCTGACGTTTACTTCGTAGGTCTTGACGTTTCCGAATACGACCTCACCGCTGGTGGCTGGACTATTCCTGAAAACGTATACTGCGCAGTATATCAGGAAGAACTCTGCGGCTACATGGCAGGTTATGCAGCAGTAAAACTCGGTTATACCGAACTCGGTTACTGCGGCGGTATGGCTGTTCCTGCAGTTCTTCGTTTTGGTTATGGCTTCCTTCAGGGTGTTGATGCAGCAGCAGCTGAAACCGGCGCTGATGTAACTGTTCTCTGGGGCTTTGCTAACCAGTTCTACGGCGACGCAGACGTAACTGCAGTTATGGATACCTGGTACGGTGAAGGCACC
>JAFYOZ010000121.1 GCA_017547705.1 Oscillospiraceae bacterium | reverse complement strand
TTCATAAAAGAAAAATGGAATCCGCTTTCGAATCAATAAAAACAAAAAAACACCCCGGAAGGGGTGTTTTTTTAATCTTCATCATCGTCCCATTCTTCATATTCCTGGGTGCCGTCAAAAGCAAGACGCATCAAAAGGGCGTTTTCTTTGGGATCGGTGTAATAATCTTTTCTTAAACCGCAAAAAACAAAACCTGCGTTTTCATAAAGGGAAATTGCGGGAAGATTGCTTGCCCGGACTTCGAGAAATATAACGTCGGTTTTCTTTTCGCGAACAGCTTCGATAAATTTTTCGATAAGAGCCTTTGCAATTCCTTTTCTGCGGAATTCCGGAGCGACTGCAACGTTGAAAATTTCAGTTTCGCCGCAAATCGTTCTGCCGCCGATGTATCCGGCAAGTTCGTCTTCGGAAAATGCTCCGAAAAAATCGGAAAAACCGCTTTTTATTTCAGAAGCAACCGTTCCTTCGCTCCAAGGTTTTGAAAAACAGAGCTTTTCAATTTCCGCGATGGCGGCGGAATTTTCTTCCGAAAGTCTTTTTATTTCAAAACTCATTTTTCTTTCCACCTTGCGTAATCGAAGTTATGGATATTTTCACCATGGAGATAATAACATCTCGGAACACGTCTGGAAACGGCGCATACGATTTCGTAGTTGATAGTTCCGGCAAGAGCTGCAACTTCATCAACGGAAACGGAAGCTTCTCCGTCCTTTCCGAAAACGGTGACAATGTCGCCTTCTTCCGCTTCGGGAATGGCGGAAATATCAAGCATGGTCTGGTCCATGCAGACACTTCCGATAACGCTTGCGTATTTTCCGCGGACGATCATTCTGCCTTTGTTGGTCAGAAGGCGGTGGTAACCGTCTGCATATCCTATGGCGGTGGAAGCGATCTTCATATCTTCCGGAGCGGTGAATCTTCTTCCGTAGCTTACGAAGGAACCTTTTTCGTAATCTTTTGTCATGGTAACAACGGTGCGAAGTTCCATTGCCGGACGAAGTTTTATTCTGCAGGTGACTTCCTCATGGGAAGCGGGGTAGAGTCCGTAAAGGATTATTCCCGGACGGACCATATCGAGATGCATTTCCGGATAGCAAAGAACGGCGGCGCTGTTGCAGCAATGTCTGATGCCAACGTCTGTTCCTCTTGCTTTAAGAGCATCGCATACTCTGCAGAAACGGTCAAACTGAAGTTTCGTGTATGCAACGCCATCCGGATCGGGTTCGTCTGCGGAAGCAAAATGGGTGAAAGCGCCGGTGACTCTTATGTTCGGAAGCTTTGCGGCTTCTTCCGCTTCGGAAACGGCAAGATCGAAATTATCTTCGGAACAGACAAAACCGATCCTTCCCATGCCGGTGTCGAATTTAAGATGCACGTCGATAGTTACGCCAAGTCTTTTTGCCTCTTCGGAAAGTTCTTTTGCGTAATGAAGGGAATAGGCTGTCTGGGTGATGTTCCATTTCGCAAGGTCGGAAACACATTCTGCCGGGGTGTTTCCGAAAATGAGAATGGGTTTTTCAACTCCGCTTTCGCGGATTCCAAGAGCTTCGCCGAGGTTTGATACTCCGAACCAGTCCGCACCGGAATCTTCGAGAAAAGGCGCGGTCATTCTGTCGCCGTG
>JAFYOZ010000120.1 GCA_017547705.1 Oscillospiraceae bacterium | reverse complement strand
TCATTTCCGAAACGGTGATGCCTGCGGTATCGTCGATAAGGATATTCGTTTTGTTGAGCATCTGGGCCGCTTCCGCAAGTCTTGTCCAGTCGGAAGCTTCAAGGGAACCTATTCTGAGTTTCCAGCTTTCGACCATTGCTTCGCAGGAAAGCATTCTTGAGGTTATCTGTTCGGAGCTCATTTCGAGAGAGAAGATCGCGACGTTCTTTTTCTGCTTCATTGCAACTTTTGCGGCAATATTAAGCGCAAAGCTTGTTTTACCGAGACCCGGACGGGCCGCAATTATAACAAGGTCGGATTTGTTGAGGCCGCCGAGCTTTCCGTCAACTGCGGAATATCCGGTTTTAAGACCGAGATACTGTTCCCTGTCTTCGCCGGAAAGCTTGTTGATCCTGTCATAAGCTTCGATAAGGGTGTCGCTTATCGGAACAAGTCCTCTTGCGTCCCTTCCCTGGCGGATGTCGTAAATTTTCTGTTCGGCGGAATCCAGAAGGTCTTTTCCTTCAACGCCGCTTTCTCTTGCGTTGTTGAGGATATCGCCGGAAATCTGGATAACGTTTCTTGTAAGCTGCTTATCAAGAATTATATCGACATATGCGCCGAGATTTCTTACGGAAGGAACGATCTCCATAAGGTGGGAAAGATAGATTTTCGCTTCCTGTTCGCTTTGGAAAATTTCCTCTTCCTTCGCCGCCTCAAGAAGGGTTATAAAGTCAACGGGTTCACCGGAAGTGAACATCCTGACCATTTCATTGAAAAGCGCTTTGTGCTGGGGACGGTAAAATGCATCCGGGCGAAGCCTTTCAACAAGTTCTGAAAGGCAGGACGGTTCAACAAGAACCGCGCCGAGAACGCTTTGTTCTGCCTCAAGGCTGTACGGAAGATCCATTCCGAGCAAAAGCGGATTATCGTTTTCCAATTTTTTCACCTCTTTACATAAAGGTAGGTTCTCCTTTTAAAGGAGGTTTTCAATTATTCGGAAACAAGAACGAAGATTTTTGCGGAAACGGAATGACCGAATTTAACTTCGGCGTTGAAAGTTCCGTAGGTTTTGATATCGCCTTCAAGAGAAACTTTTTTCTTGTCAACTTCGATTCCGAACTGTTTTTTGATTTCTGCAGCAACATCTGCTGCGGTAATGGAACCGAAGAGTTTTCCGCCGTTTCCTGCAACACCGGTAAATTTAACGGTTTTATCTTTTATAACAGCTGCGGAATACATTGCAGCCTGTTTTTCAAGAGCAAGTTTGCGTTCTTTTGCGGCTTCTTTCTGTTTAAGTTCATTAAGAGCCTGGGGAGTTGCTTCCATTGCGAGTTTTTTCGGAAGCAGGAAGTTTCTTGCGTAACCGTCGGATGCGTTTATAAGTTCGCCTTTTTTACCGGAACCTTTTACGTCTTCGAGAAGAATAACTTTCATATAAAATATCTCCTTTCGGGTAAAACCGCTTTTAAAAACGGTTGATTTTTTTGTTTTATTCGTCCGCGTGACCCGCGGCTTTTTCATAATAATCGTCAATTGCGGCAAAGAGTTTTTCTTTTGCCTCTTCGGGGGAAATTCCCGGGATCTGCGCGCCTGCCATTGTC